>CAZHIT010000051.1:0-12594 GCA_964533125.1 uncultured Candidatus Sumerlaeota bacterium | reverse complement strand
TCCAGTCCGGCAGGTACTCCGAGCACCAGGCGAAAATATCGGTGATCAGCCGCATCGAGGGCTTGGGGGGAAAGATGTAGGTCCCCCGGGCGGCGTACTCTTTGAGGATATCGTTCTGGATCGTGCCGGAAAGCTTGGCCAGGTTCGCTCCCTGTTTTTCCGCCACCGCCACATACATCGCAAGCAATACGGCGGCCGGCGCGTTGATGGTCATTGAGGTGCTGACCTTGTCGAGGGGAATCCCGCCGAACAAAATTTCCATATCCGCGAGCGAATCGATCGCGACACCGACCTTGCCGATCTCACCCTCGGCCATTGCGTGGTCAGAATCGTAACCGATCTGCGTCGGCAGGTCAAATGCAACGCTGAGTCCGGTTTGCCCTTGTGCCAACAGGTATTTGTACCTTTCGTTGGATTCTTCAGCCGACGCAAACCCGGCGTACTGCCGCATCGTCCACAGTCGCCCCCGGTACATGGTCGGCTGGACGCCCCGGGTATAGGGGTATTCGCCCGGGAGCCCCAAATCCACCTGGTAATCCTGCCCGGGGTTATCGGCCGGGGTATACAGGCGCTCCACCGGCAAACTCGAACCGGTGCGGAACTCCGGCTTGCGCTCCGGGAACCGGGTCAGGACCTTCTTTAGTTTGTTCTCCTCCCAGCCCTTTTTTTCCGCCGCGATGCGGGACAGTTTTTCCGAATCAAACACAGGCTTCAACCTCCTTTTATCTCCGCTGTCAGTGCCGTCCGGCCCATCTCTCCCGGCGGCGGTCCTCTCCGGCCAGAATTGGGAATGAACGCCTGCCTTCCCGGAATTTCCCGCGCGCCCAGCCCACAAAAAAGCCCAGCCGCAGACATAGCTCATTATTCAGAGCGACGCGTTAGCCAGGCTTCTTCTTTACCAGTGAATCCAAACCGATTTCCCCGCTTCCGGTTCCGGGCCGGTTTGCCCGTTTGACTAAACTATTCTCGCTGCTGCGTCAATATCCTGCTGCGGCCGCGACGAAAAGAGGATCAGTCTCCCTCCATCCCCAGACTGATCCGCAGGGCGCCGCTGACGCTTTCCATAATCTCCGGGGATAGCTGCGATACTTTTTCCCGCAGCCGCTGCTTGTCAATCGTCCTTAACTGCTCCAATAAAATGACCGAATCCCGCTCCAGGCCGCTGCCCGCCGCCGTGATTTCCACGTGGGTGGGCAGCTTCGCTTTGGCAATCTGGGCCGTAATCGCAGCCACAATGACGGTGGGGCTGAACTTATTGCCGATGTCGTTCTGAATAATCAGCACCGGCCGGCGCCCGCCCTGCTCGGAACCGACCACCGGGTTTAATTCGGCGTAATACACATCGCCTCTCCGGACGAGCATTTATTCCCCGGCAGCCAGACGGGCTTCGTAATTGGCGGTTGCCTCGTTTTCGAGCGCGGCTCCCTCTTCCGCCAAAGCCAGATTGAGATGAGCCATCTCCAGATAGCCCTGGCGCATCCGCTCCTGAAAGTCCGCCTGCTTCCGGTCTAAGAGGTACTGCCGTACCGCCTCCCGGATAAACTCACTGCGGTTGCACTTCTCTCTGGCTGCCATCCCGTCTACTTCCTGCAGCAGATTAATCGGTACGCTCAACATAATTCGCCTCAGTTCCCCCACCGAAGGCACCTCCGTTAAATGTTCTTTCCACCGTCCCTATATATATACCACTTACCCCCGGGATATATACTACCGACTTGGGCCCCGGGTATCTTCCCGCCGGCCGGAAAGATCGGTCCAGGCTACGGGTGACCCCTCCCGGAGGTACACACGCGGCAAGCGTCGGCTGAGGAGGCTAAGGATTTCCAGATCGTTTAGGTCACCGCCGATGGTCTCGGCCATCGCCACGGCGGTAATCGATTCACTGCCCTGGCGGCCGATCAGCACTGCTTCATCCCCAACCCGGACCGGACTGGTCACCTGGGTGATATCCACCATACACTGGTCCATGCAGACCCGGCCGATAATGGGCACCCGCTGCCCACCGATCAGGACTTCCCCCCGGTTCGAGAGCATCCGGCTAAAGCCGTCGGCGTAACCGATAGGCAGGGTGGCTACCCGGGTCGGCCCGCCCGTGACATAGGTGCGGCCGTAGCTGACGCTGCTGCCCGCGGGCAGGGTGTTGATGTGGCCGATCCGCGCTTTTAAGGAAAGCGTCGGCCGCAGGCCTAAGCGTTCATTGACGGCAGGGGAAATCAGGATACCGAGCACGGAAGAACCAGCCCGGACCATGTCCCCGTGCGCCTGGGGGAAATTGACGATTCCAGCGCTGTTGGCGACGTGCTGCAGGGGGAAACGGATACCCGCATCGGACAGCTCGTCCACCACCTGCCGAAATGCCCGGTACTGCTGCTCGCAATATTCGAGATCGCCAGCCGCTTCGATTTCCGCCACCGCGTAGTGGGTGAAGATTCCCTCCAGATCCAGCCCGGGCAAAGTCCGGAGGAAATGGACGAAGGACACCGCTTCCGCTCCGGCGAGACCGATTCGCCCCATCCCGGTATCCACCTTGACATGAACCTTGGCGGCTTTCCCCAGCCGTACCGCCTCCCGCGAGAGTGCCGCCGCCATTTCCGGCTGGAAAACCGTCTGCGTAATTTCGTTTCGCACCACGATCTCCGCCTGTTCCGGCGGGGTAAATCCCAAAACCAGGATCGGTGCCCCTATCCCGGCCTGCCGTAGCTCGAGCGCTTCATCCAGGATTGCTACCGCCAGGTAATCCGCGCCGAGCGCCAACAAATGGCCGGCCACAACGACCGCGCCACAACCGTAAGCGTTCCCTTTGACGACGGCCATAAACTTAGTGCCCGGCGACAACTGCCGGCGAGTGGCCGTATAGTTAGCCGTGATTACATCCAGATCAACTTCGGCCCAGGCCGGGCGAAGCAATGCTGTATCAATAATTCCCGTCACCCCGCTTTCTGCGCCGCCTACTGTGGGCGAACCAATTCAGTCTAATTCATTTTTCGGGCGGTTTAATCCTGCCTGGCGCCGGTTTTTTCTGGGAGGTAATTGCAGGGAAATACTGGCTCAGTTTTCCCTGGTCCGGCCGGCTCGCTTCTCCGATCCCTTCGCCCTGCTGCAGACGGCCGATGTCATCCTCTCCGAAGCGGAACTTCGCCGCCGCATAGGGCTTATCCACCCGTTCGTTGTTTCGGCTTCTGCTGTTCTCCGTCACCTTCCTGCCCCCGTTTCTGCCTGTACCACCTGGATGGCCACCGGCACCTTGGCCGCGATATCGCCAGCCAGCATCCCCTCTTGCCCCCCGGCGGCCGCCAAACCCCCCGCCAGGCCGTGCAGATAAACCCCGGTCACCGCGGCCAAAAACGCCGGATGCCCCGGGCCAGGAGACCCACGATCACCCCGGTCAGCACATCACCCGCCCCGCCGGCGGCCATCCCGGGGTTCCCCGTCGGATTGATATACGCTTCCCCTGATGGAGCGGCGATGATGGTCCTTGCTCCTTTGAGGACGACGACCGCCTGCCAAGCCTGCGCCGCCCGGCGGGCCACCCCAAGCCGGTCCCTCTGCACGGCTTCGGTCTCCGTTCCCATGAGCCGCGCCATTTCTCCTGCATGAGGGGTGACCACCACCGGGACCTGCACCTGCCGCAGCCGTTCCGATTCTCCCGCCAGAGCGTTTAGCCCGTCGGCATCGATGACGGCTGGGACCCTCAGCCTGGGCAGCAGCTGCCGCACCAGTTCCACCGTTTCCGCCTGGGTGGAAAGACCAGGGCCGATCGCTAGAGCATCCACCCGGGTAAGTAACTCCTCAATCTCCGGGAGGGCGGCCAGGCTGAGCGATCCCGCCGCCGTCTCCGGCAACCCCCGGGTCAGCGCCTCGGTCACCACCGGTACCGCCGCCGCCTGCAAACCCGCCGGCAAGGCCAGGGTCACGAGCCCACTGCCCACCCGCAAGGCACCCTGCGCCGTGAGCAGCGCCGCCCCCGCCATCCCCCGTGAGCCAGCCACCACCAGGGCCTTCCCGTAATCGCCTTTATGGGTATCCGCCGCCCGCCGGGGCAGGGCTGCCGCGAGCTCAGACGGCGTGGTCAGGTTTAGTTGTATCCCCTGCACCGCCATCAGCTTTGCCGGGAGGCAAATATCGGCCACCAGTACCTCACCGGCGTACTCCGCTCCTGGGTAGAAGAGCAGGCCCGGTTTGGGGAGACCAAACGTGACCGTACGCTCCGCCCGGACCGCCACCCCGCCCACCTGTCCGGTGTCCGCTTCAATCCCGGAAGGGAGGTCCACGGCGATAACCCGCCGGCTGCTCGCATTCACCTGCTCGATCGCCCGCGCGATCCCGCTGCGGACCGTACCGGTCCAGCCGGTCCCGAGCAGGGCGTCGACGACCAGGTCCGCCCCGGCCAAAGCCGCCGCGAGATCGTTTGACGCTTCCGGCGGGACCACCACCGCCTCCGGACCGATGCGTTGCCAGATCTCCCAGTTAACCTTAGCCTCCACCGGCAACCGTTCCGGCCGGCCAAAGAGCCAGACAGCGACCATGGCCCCGGCGCTATACAGGTGCCGGGCAATAACGCAGCCATCGCCCCCATTGTTACCCGGACCGGCCAGGACCAGGATCCGCCTTCTGGACAAGGACCCGAGCATCCGCTTAATCTCGGCCGCTACCCGCGCGCCGGCGTTCTCCATGAGCACGATGCCCGGGATCCCAACCTGGGTTGTTGCCGCCGCTTCCAGGGTGCGCATCTCTGCCGCCGTAGCTACTTTCATCGGTAACATCCCTGCCTCATTCTTTCCCCATGGCGATTGCCTGCGCCAGAGCGTAATCCTTGCAGTGGGAGAGGGTAATCAGCACTTCGGTAATTCCTTGGGCACGGGCGATCTCCCCAGCGCGGCCAGACAGCCGAATGCCGGGTTTCCCCATCTCATCCCGCTCCACCGCCACCTCGGTCCAGCGCACCTGGCGCAAGCCCAGACCCAGGGCTTTTAAGACCGCCTCTTTGGCCGCAAAGCGGGCGGCCAGATGAGGTCCCGGGCGGGAGGAACGGTAGCAATATTCAATTTCCCCGGGGGTAAACACCCGGGTGAGGAACCGGTCGCCGCTGCGGCTAACGGCTTGTTCGACGCGGGCGATTTCGATTAGGTCTATACCCATACCCTTAATCATCCAGCCACCTGCCCTCGGGTTAAATACTGTCGTCTCTGACGCTTTCATATTACACTAACCCGGCGGCTTAAGTCAATTTACGCCCGCAGCTAATCCAAAAAGGCCGGGCAAAGGCCCGGCCAACTATCACTGTGTCCGCTGGGATCAGCGGGGACCTTCTCCCGCGGCGGGCAGATACATCTTGTTCTCCCGGGTCAGAAGGCGGACCGCAACCAAGGTATTGGCCACCCGCTCAAAGGTCAGGCCGTACTTGATTCCGGACTGCTCCATAATCGCCTCTAAATCGGCGCTGCTCCCCTTGGCCTGGATGGCGGCAAACACCGGCCCCTTCTTGGCGTCAATGAACGACCGCTGGAAGCGGCAGCTTTTATCCGTATCGCAAAAATCATGGTCTAAGTACCCCTGCAGAATCAACTCCCGGGCGTCCGCGTGGTCACGGGCCGGCATCATGGACAGGCGCACAAACAACTCCTCGTCTTCCATCATTCCAATCCCCCCCGTTGCTCTCCTAATTCCGCAGCCGGGGCGGTAAACCTGCAAACACCGGCTCCCGGTTTTCCTTCAAGGAGCCCCCTGGTTTCCCTTGTTTCGTCATATTCCGAGCGTCAGCTCCCCCGAAGAAGACGGTCCGGACTGTCTTCGCCCAAACGGCGCACCCACCCGCAAACCAGACTGCGCCGCCGGAAAAACGACCGCGAACCATCCTGTTTCGGATCGGCCGGATTATCCCGGTACCAGCGGAAACCACCCGGGGCGGGAAAGAAATGTCGAACGATTATTTGGTTCGGGGAACTCCATCCTGACAGACAACAACTAACAAAGTTCATGCGCCAATTCAAAACTATCGAGCCTTGATCCAGGCCGCGATATCGCTGATTACCCGGGCATCGACATTGCCCGGCCGGTTGTACTCCTCCGGGTTTGGCTGGCCTTCCCCGGCCAGGAACAGGTGGTTCAGCCCGGGATAGGACCTAAATTCCACTTCCGGCAGCGCCTGGAGCGCCTCTTGCCAGAGATCAAAGTCCACCATCGTTACCTGATAATCCCGCTCGCCCTGGAGAATTAGCAATGGGCGCCGCAGCGCTTTAGCCGCCTCCGCCGGGTTATAGCCCCGCAAATCCAGCCAGTACGCGGCCGGAGCTCCCAGGATCAGTTCGCGGAGAGCCTTCCCTTCAGCGCTCAATCCTTTGATCTTCTCCACACCCAGGTTGACCTGGCGTAAAGTCTTCTCTTCTTCGGCGCTGATTTGCCCATCGCGGGAGAACAGATAATGATACTGCTCCAGCATCACTTCCTCCAGCGGACGGGCGATCGCCGCCATCACGACAAAGCCCCGCACCCCCGGCGCTGCCGCGCCAATCCGGGGGATCAGTGTCGCCCCCAGGCTGTGGCCCAGAACATACACCCGGTCCGGATCAATCTCCGGGTGGCTAGCCAGCAGAGCCGCCGCCAGGACCGCGTCGTCCACCGTCTCCTCCTTGACGGTGAAACTGTAGTCGCCAGCTACCTTCGTCTGGTACACCCTGGTTCGTTTGTCGTAGCGCAGAACTCCGATTCCGCGGGCCCCCAGCTCCCAGGCCAGGTCCCGGAAGGGTTTGTTGGGGCCGATGGTTTCATCGCGGTCATTCGGGCCGGAGCCGTGGACCAAAACCACCCCCGGGAACGGTCCGTTCCCCTGGGGCAGGGTCAAAGTCCCCGGCAAGGCCCACTCCCCGCTCCCCACCGTTACGTCCGCCTCCCGAAAGGCGTCCGGCGACACCGGGGGAAGCTGGGCTATTGGCAGGAAGAACAACCCGGCGATGCGTCCGGACCGGTCAAAGACGACCTTGAGATCATAGTTGGTGCGTGCAAACTGGGCGGTAACGTAGACGACTTCGTTATCCGGCAGTTGCTCGGTTCTCGTCCCGGCGATGGACCGGTAATCGCCCGTCTCCAACAGCACTTGCTCCCAGGCTTCCTGCAGTTGCTCCGCCGGCAGGATCTTTTTCATCGTTTTGTCAAAATAGCCAACCGCCTGGTCGTATTCCTTCCCCGCCAGGACCGTGGTAAACCCGGTTGCTTTATCGACCAGTTCTGCTGTCGTCGGAGGAGGGGTCCGGGTACAGGCGGATACCAGGATGACCAATACCGCCGCGAGCAGAATCCCCAACCGCTTCTTCACCATGCATACCTCTTCCTTTCGCTTCCGGTTTCGCCTCAGGGGCGCCTTGCCACCATACTGATGTGGTCGATCCCGGCCTCGATGAAATGCTCCCCGTAGAGTTCAAAGCCCAGCCGCCGGTAGTACTCGTCCAGCAGCGCCCGGGCGTGGATATGCACCTCCGTTGCCCCGACGGCAAAAGCCCTATCGAGCAGATTCTCCACGATCTTGATGCCGTAATGCTGCCCCCGGTATTCTTTGAGGACGGATACCCGGCCAAACATGTACTGACCGTCTTTTTGGTACAGTCGCCCGGTACCGATTGGATGGCCGTCCAGCCGGAGCAGGATGTGTTCCGCTTCGGCATCGACGGCATCGATATCCAGTTCGCCGGGAATCCCCTGCTCCTTGGTGAACACTTCGCCCCTGACCCAGTGGACTTCGCTCAAATCATCCCGACCGGTTAGCCAAATCAACTCCAGCACGTTGCTACCCCCTTCTCCTTTGCTTCTGTCCGATTTATTCGGGCTGCGCCCGCTCCGTTCCCGTCTCCCCCCAGAAAGCAGCCAGCCGGCTAGCCAGTTGCGCCGGGTCCCCCACCCGTAGGACCGGCAGCCATTCCGGCGGGTACAGTTTCCGGTACGGGTAAGTCGCAAACCGGTCGTCAACCAGCAAAACCACCCCCCGGTCGGTTTCACTGCGGATCACCCGTCCCGCCGCCTGCAGCACCCGCACCATCCCCGGATAGGTGTAGGCAAACGCAAACCCGTCCTCTGACCCAGCGGTGAAATGGCGACGGATAATCTCCCGCTCGAGGCTGACCTGCGGCAGCCCTACCCCGACGATAATCGCCCCCGACAAACGCTCCCCCACCAGGTCAATCCCCTCGCCGAAAATCCCGCCCATCACTGCAAAGCCGGCCAGGCTTTCTTGGTTTCCGGCGACGAACTCCCCCAGATACTCCTCCCGCTCCGCCTCGGACATCCCCCCGGTTTGGCGCAGCACCCGGACTTCCGGCGCCAGCGCCACAAAGCGCACCAATACTTCCTCCAGATAACGATAGGAGGGGAAGAAGACGAGATAATTGCCCGGTTTGCCCTGCACCACCGCCGCCGCCATCGCCGCCACCCGGTCGTACGTCTGCTCCCGCTGGCTGTACCGGGTCGCCGTCCGGTCATCTACTGCCAGCAACAGATTCTCCCGGGGGAAGGGTGAGGGCAGGTGCAGGCGCACCGAATCACTGTCGCTCCCCAGCAGACGCAGGTGGTAATCCATCGGCTGCAGGGTCGCCGAAAACAGCACCCCAGCCCGCCCCCGCTGCATCGCTTCCCGCAGTAAATGGGAGGGGTCCAGGCAGAGGAGATGGACGCTTAAATCGCTTCCGGTCTGCTTTCGGCAACTCACAAACCGCTCGTCGTAGGTTTCGCCCACCCGGACAAAGCTCCGGGCGGTAAAATAAAAGTCCAGCAGAGCTTCCCGGAACGGACTGACTTCCTCGCGCGGGTAAACCGCCTCAATAGTTCGGATTAAATCGGCCAAGAGCGGAAAAACCTCAGCCGGAGGCTCACTCCGGACGACTGGTTCTCCCGCTTCCGTACACTCTTTACGGTACTTGATGAGGACGGTATTGAGGCGGTTCAGCCCCTTGGCCAGGGCCGGCACCCGCTCCCGGGCCGCCTGCTTGAGCGCCAGCACCGGCTGTTTGGTCAGCTCCGCCGAAAACATCTCCCGCGCCCGATCAATCAGATTGTGCGCTTCGTCGATCAACAGAACGAAGGAACTTGGCCCTTCGGCAAAGAAGCGCCGCAGATAAACCCGCGGGTCAAAAGCATAATTGTAATCACCGATGACGCAGTCCGCCCACTCCGCCAGCTCTAGGGAGAACTCAAAGGGGCACACCCGATACTCCCGGGCCACGGCTTCGATTACGGGGCGGGTCCAGACCTCCATCGGCAGGATTGCCCGCACGGCGTCCCCAACCCGGTCAAAATAGCCAATGGCATAACCGCATTCAACCGGCCGGCAGGGTGAGGCTCCCGCGAGGCAGATTTTATCTTTCGCCGTCAGGGTCACCGCCCGGCAGCATAAACCGGCCTGCCGCAAATCCTGGAGGGTCGCTTCCGCCACCATCCGGGTCGTGGTCTTCGCGGTCAGGTAAAACAGCTTCTCCGTCAAGCCTTCACCCATCGCTTTAAAGGCGGGGAAGAGTACCGCCACCGTTTTGCCGGTTCCGGTGGGCGCCTGAGCAAAAACCTTCCGGCCATCCCGGATCGCCCGGTATACCGCTGCGCTCAAATCCCGCTGGCCGGGGCGATAGGCTCCGTAAGGAAAGGCGAGCCCACGGATGGACGTATCCCGTCTGGCCTGCCAGTCCGCCCGCTCTTCCTCCCGCTTTAGGTAAGCCCGGGCCAAGGTAAGGAAATCCGCCCCCAGTTCTTCCCGGGTGCAGCTCTCCCGAAACGATTGCTCCGCCTTCGTCTCCGGCTGATAATAGGTCAGGCACAGTTCCACCTGCTCCACGTTTTCCCGGAGCGAACACAGATAAGCGTAACAGCGAAGCTGGGCCCAATACTGGGGGCTGTGTTCCCGTTCGATGCCGGCCAGGGATTGGCCTGTCGTCTTGATCTCCTCGACGACTATCTTCTTCCCGTCCCGGTATAATCCGTCCACCCGCCCGGAAATCGCCAGATCGACGCACTCCCCGGTCAGGTAATACTCCACCGCCACTTCCCGCTGGTATCCTTCCGGCCGGCTGCGCCGCACCGCCTGGTGCCCGGCAATCCCTTCCTGCGCCCGGGAGGACAGAGAGTAGCCTCCGGTCAGGTCCCCTGAGCGGAGAGAGTAGGCAATCATATCCCGCACCGCTACTTTGACTACTGACTTCGCATGCATGGCAACTGACCTTTCGCACCATCTTTCAAGCTTATTTCTCCAGCGGCAACCGGACTCCCTTCTTCAGCAGATTAGTCTGGCATTCAAATAGGTACGCCGCATCGTGCTCCGGATAGATGGGATCGGGAGTAAACCCCAGTCCAAGCTCCCCCGCCTGGAAGGGAGGAGATGTCTTGCCCCGGTAAGCCGGGTCGTACCACACCGGGTCAACCCGATACCCGCGCCGTTCCATTTCCTGCATTACCAGCCAGTGAAAACGGTACAGCCGGACCGGTTCATGCCGAAAAACATAGTCTACCGTGGCGTGTTTCCTACCCCAACCCCGCCCGCGCAGTGCGCAGATTTCCCGATGCTGCCCCAAAAGCCATTGCCGGGGCAGAAGTGATAGCAGATCCTGGTGCCAGAGGCGCATAGTTTGCCTCCTTCCTAATAATCCTGACCATATCGTTCCCCGGCAACAGTGAAATAAAAGGCAAGCCAGCTTGATTCGCTGACTTGCCGCTGGCTGCCGGAGAGCAGCGCGATCTATTTGGCAACCCCCGCCCCTGCCGCGGTCTTGACTGGCTGCGGCATAGTCTCTTTGGCAAAGAAGACCGCTACCGTGCTGAGGGTCACATTCCAGAAAGCAAATAAAAAGGCGGCGTGAAAAGCTTCCGGCGGGTAGACACCGGTGGTAACCGTATAGTGCTCGATGATCATCCCCAACAGAACCTGGTAAACCGCGCTGCCAAACATCCCAAAGAAGTTGCCGACGCCGTTGGCGGTACCCGCCAGGGATAGAGGGAATAACTCCTTGACCATGGCAAACCCGGCCGTACCCAGGCCACCCAAGAGACCCATAGCCAAAAACAACCCTAAGAGAAAACCACTAGAGAGACGGTCGGTATAGAAAGCGAGTGGAATCCAGCACAGGTTAGTGGCAATTTGGGAAAACAACACCGGTTTCTTGCGGGAATGCAACACCCGGTCGGAAAGGTAACCGCCGATGGGACTCGAGATCATGGACCCAATGGCCATCGTCATCATGATCCCCGAAGCCTGCAGTTTATTCAGTCCAACTACCTGCATCAGGTAGGGCACACCCCAGAGGGTCTGCAAACCGGACCACCCAGCGCTGCCCACAAACCCCCGGATGTACATTGGCCAGGCGTACCGGTTACTCAGGGCCAGCTTCAAGCCCAGGAGTGGCGGAATTTTCTCCGCGGCTTGCCCCCGCTGCCTTTGTATTCCGTCGATTTCCTCGATCGTCGGGAACCCCATATCCTTCGGATTATTGCGGACGATGAGATAAATAATTCCGGCCACGACCAGAGTGGTTATTCCGATTACGGCGATGGTGTTGCGCCAGCCGATGGTCAGGACGAAAAAAGCCAGAGGCGCGGCGGCGATCAGGCCACCCAGGCTCCCGACGGAGTTGATAATGCCGCTGAGGGTCGCAAACTCGTTCATCCGAAACCAGATGGACAGGATTTTCAGCGTCGGGATAAACACACAGGAAAGCCCGAGACCGATCAGCAGGCGGGCCACTACCGCCGTTTTAAAGTCCGGCGCCATGGCAAACAGCAAGGCGCCGCCTCCCGCCAGAAGCAGTGAAAAGCTGACCAGTTTCCGGGCGCCAATGGTATCCGCCATGATCCCGGCCGGGATTTGCATGACAGCGTAGGGATAGAAATACATCGAACCAAGGACCCCGAGCGACGCCGCGCTGATATTGAATGTGTCCACCAGGTCGTTCGAGATCACCGCCGTGGACATCCGGTGAAAAACCACCAGCATGTAGGCAGTGCAGAGCAGACCAAAGATCGCCCACCGGTAAGAGAGCATCCGCCGGGCCGCACTATGCACCGGCTGCGCGCTGTCTGGACTGGTCATCTTGGCTAACCTCCTTAGTTGCTTAACGCAGCAGGAAATCGTGGCTTGGGCGATTGGCGGGATGGTTGCCCGCACCGGTAAAGTGCTGTCGGCATCCCTCCCGGTGTTTACCGGCGCCGCCCCCTTGGCCAGGCCGGCTGCCGTTTTGAGCGCTGCGGCCTGGGTATCGCCTATGGCCAGGACCACTTCCGGCGGACTTGAGTGGTCAGGGCCTCCTTCGGTCCCGGAGCCTATAAGAAGTATTCTATTGCAGGATCGTTAAAAAGTCAAAATGTTTTAGGCTTTAAATATCGGCCTTTTATCCCAGAAAACTGCGGAGTTGACCGCAGTCGCTTGAGTTGTCGGCGGTGTTCCTGCCCAGACCAGGTGTTTTGGCGGCGAACCATTGCCTGGCGACAAAACTACGCTCCCGTACCTTCCCGGCGGCGCCGCCGGTCCGCACCCAGGCCAACGGCTCCGGTCGGCACTGACCCTGCATCCAAAGCCACTGCCCCATTACGCATAATTATTGATCATGCGGACTATCAGACGCTCGAGCA
>CAZHIT010000050.1:0-12651 GCA_964533125.1 uncultured Candidatus Sumerlaeota bacterium | reverse complement strand
CCCGGCCTGGTTGACCCGTCCAACCATGCGGCTGGCCGGCAGGGGGTTCAGCTCCGGCGGCAAACGACTGAAGCGCCCGCCTTCTTCGTCCACGGTGAGGAAGAGCGGGACGGGATTGCCGGCGTTCGCCGCTTTAAGGGCGTTGAGGAGCTGCCGCAGTTGTTCGGCGTCCCGGACATTTTTACCAAACACAATAAACCCGCCGACTTGGCGCTGTTCCAGCAGCTCTTTCGCCCACGGCTCCAGGGTATATCCATCCAGGCCGACGATAACCATCTGCCCGACTTTTTCCGGCCGGGTCAGGCGGTTAAGCTGCTGCAGCGCCGGGTCCTCCGGCGGGGGAGCCGGCGGCGGCTTGGGTCCGCTGCCGAGTTTAAGCCAGAAGAAACCGACGGTCACCAGGAAGACCAGCAGGAAGCCGGCCGGGATAAGCTTTTTCGTTGGTAACCCCCCCCCGCTGCCACGGGCCTGCGGGCCCGGCATCGTCCTGTTTTCAATATCCCCGCCGCGGCCGGCTCTATACCCGGAATTGGCGGCCGGCCAATGTGGAAAAATTTTCTGAGTGACCTTTGCCGTCCCCGCGCGTTGTATACGGTGAGGGGGAGAAACCGTGTGTCCAAAACCCAGCGCCGGCCCAAAAGCCGCCGGGCCGCCCCAAATCCGCGCCTGGTGCGACGAGACCTGGCCGGAGTTGTACCGCTATATTTACCGGCGCGTCCAGAACCGGGAGGAAGCCGAGGACCTGACCCAGGAGACCTATTCCCGGACCCTGGGCCGGGCGCACCCGGCCGAACTGCCGCCCATCGGGTACCTGCGGACCGTGGCCCTGAACCTGATCCGGGACCGGTGGCACCGTCGCCAGGTCCGCGGGCTGCCGGTGCCGCTGACGGAAGCGGTGCTGGCCGCGACCGGGGACACAGATGAGTGCGTGGACCGCAGCGCGGTCCGGACGGCCCTGGCGGCCTTGCCGCCGGAATATCAGACGGTACTGCAGCTACGCATCGTCGAAGGCTATTCCCGGGCCGAGACGGCTGAGCGCCTGGGCCGCAGCGAGGATGCCGTCCGCGGGCTCCAGTACCGGGCCCTGCAACAGCTAAGAGATCTCCTGCTAAACCAATTTACGAGGTGAAAAAGATGAAACGCAGCCCGGAAGAAGAGATGGACCTGGCTCTCGATGCCCTCAATACCGAGCAAATCCCCCCGGCCGCGGCCGACCCGGAACTGCTGGCCGCCGCCCGAGTCGTCCGGCAGCTTCGCCCGGCGGCCGCCCCCGCCCCTGGCTTTGCGCCCCGCCTAAGCAAGCGGCGGGCGCGCTGGTCTGTACCAGCCGTCGCGGCCGCCGCCGTCCTCCTCCTGTTTACCCTCGTCCTGGGGAGCGGAATCCTCCCCCGCGGGCCGGTGTACGCCATGGAGCGGGCGGTCGCCCGGTTAGAGAATTACCACGGCGTCCTGACCATGTACACCCAAAACGCCACCGGCGAAGCGTGGATGGTCCGGCAGCAGGAAATCTGGGCGGAAGGCGACAAATACGCCGTCCGCCAGGATAGCGGCACCCTCACTGTAAACAACGGCACCGCCAAATGGCAGACCGATCCTGCCGGCCGCGCGGTCGTCCTCCTGCCGGTGGTTCCGGACCCCAGCCGGCACGCCTTTGATTTAAAGGCCGAAGCCGCCCGGGCGAGCCAATACCCGCACACTGTGGAGGCGACGGAAACCGTGGCCGGACGGGCTGCCACCAAGCTGACGATTACCCCTCCGGGCGGGCTCCCCTACGAGCTCTGGCTGGATGAGGCCACCGGACTGCCATTACAGCTCCGGACGGCCATGGCCAAATCCCTGCAAACCACCTATACCTACACCAGCTTTACCGCCAATACTGCGATTGATCCGGGGGTCTTCGCCTATTCGGTGCCGGCAGGCTACCGGGTTGTGGCAGACGGTGCCGGCCAGATCGCCACAACCCTGCCGGAAGCAGCGGCCATCAGCGGCCTCGCGCCCCTCTGCCCGGCGGCAGCCCCCGAGCGCCTCCTGGCGCTACCTGGCCAAGTCGTTTTGGATTACGGCGACACCACGATTACCGAAGTCAGGGCCGCCGGAAGCCTGGTCCCCGCCGCGCCGGGAGCGCTGGGCACCGCCGCCGGCGGACCACTCGAGATCCGGAGCGACAGCCTGCGCTGGCAGCAGGACGGATTGGAGATCCAGATCAGCGGCCCGCAACGGCTGGCCCTGGCCCGCCAGATTGCCCCTGACCTGACCCTGCCCGACCCGGCCGCCGACCTGACCGCCGGGATGCGGGTGGCCGTACCGGTGGACCTGGAAGTTGTCCGCAATAACCAGCAACAGGTCGATGCCGGCAGCAGTCCCTGGCAGCTCGACCCGCTCCAGGTGGCCGCGACCTTCGCCAACCTGCAGGTAAACCCGGACGGGATCAGCGGCGAACCGGCGCTGCCATATGAAACCTTTGCCCTGACCGCCAACAACGGGACCACCGCGGTCGTGGCGGCGACGTCCGGCCCGCTCGCCCGGATTTATCTGCAACGGCTGGCCCGGACCGACGAAACCGGCATCTGGGCCGTAGTCGGCTATGATCCCCGCTGACCCATTGTAATCAGACAGCGGACGGAGCTTGCGAAAGTAAGCTTCGTCCGTTGCGCGGCAGAGGTAGGGAACCAAACCAGCCGGAGCGTCGTCTCTATGGGTGTGGTTTACAATAATAAGCAAGGAGGTGGTCTGATGCGTCCCTGGACAGCCGTATTCGTACTCTTAGCCATTCTTGGTCTGGCTGGCTGTACCGACGCGGCCGACCCCGCCACCCGCATCGAAACTGCCCTGGCGGCCAGGAGCGGGGTTTCCCTGGTTACCTGGGCGCCGGATCGGAGCCAGGTGGTCTATGTCGAGCCGGCCGCGTCGGGCGAGGCCGGCCAGGTTTACCGGTGGAAAACCGACGCTGCGGCCGGCGAAGCGGTCGAAGCCGCAACTCCGGCGCAAACAGTGACCGGATTCACCTGGTCGACGGATAGCCAATACTTTCTCCTCCATTCCACCACCGTCAGCGGATTTACCAGCCAAATCATCGCGGCCGGCAGCCTAAGCGCCGATCCTTTTACCATCGAGAGTAATTCCCTGCCGGTATGGAGCCCGGACGGGACCCGGATCGCCTGGTCAGCCGACCGGATGTTTTACGAATACCACTGGTCATTCATCGAATTGTTCTCGCCGGGCGAGGCCAAAGCGTCCATCCTCTGGCGGGCCAACAATCTCCGCTACCGGGTTGACACTTGGGACCCCGACGGTACTATCCGGTACACGGAGAAGAATGACCAGGGTCAGGTCACCCAAATGACCACCCGAGAGCAGCGGCCAAGCCTGGCCGGCATCCGCCTGGGAGACAACCGCGAGGCAGTCAAGGCCGTCCTTGGCACCGGCTACCAGGAGTACTTCTCCGAGGAAACCGGGCACTTCCCGGAACAGGTGTACCGGTGGGATTATCCCGGCGAGTTGCGGATCTACATTGGCAAAGACTCCGGCCAGGTGCTCGAGATCAACGCCACCGCCCTTGGGAGCGCCACCAACCTGGGGGCGAAGGTAGGCGAAACGGCCGCGACCGTCCTCACCCTCTACCGGGAGGCGGGATACCGCGAACCGGTGAGCACCCACGGCGATAACCTGCCGGGCGTCTTCCGGGTGGAGGGCGGCGCCGCCATGTTCTTTGTCTTCGCTGACCGGACCGGACCTGCGATCAAGCCGGAGGCCAAGGTGGAGCGGATCATCCTGACCTACCCGGAAATCATGGACGACTCGTTCTAGCTCCCGGCCATCCGCCGGCCGCTATCCGGCTGACTGCCAACAACCAAAGGAGGTTTTCCGATGCAACCGAAGCTCCCGATCCGGATTCTGCTCCTGTGCCTCTCCTTCACCTTACTTACCGCCGGTGCGGTCCTGGCCAGCCCCGGCGGCACCGAACCGGCGGCCGCCCCGGACCGGATGGACGCCTCTGCCCCCGATGCCATCCCGGCGGCCTTGCTGGATAAGCAGCTGGAGATTGACCGCTATGTCTTTGCCGACCATATCGCCGACATCGAAGCCCAGGGGTTTGCGGTCACCCACACCGGCACTGTGGCCGACTATGTGGAAGTCGGCATCACTCCCTACAGCGAAGCCGGTGCCGATTACCTGTATGCCCTGTTCGGCCGGGACCTGGTCCGGGTCGTGGCCGGCCAGATGGCCACCCCGCTGATGCTGGGTAATGCGGCGGACGGGGACGTGACGGTGCAGATTATGGCCGCCACGGGTGAGGCAACCGACAAAACGGCTGATGATACCATGATCATAACCCTGGCCGGCGCGGGTGAATCCGCCCCCTCCGAAACCCAACCCGGGCTCAACCAAATCCTGCTGTACGCCCTGGCGGCCGCCGGTATCGCCCTCGTGGCAATCACCGCCCGGAAGCTGAGCCTGGCCCGCAGGTAAGACCAACCTTTCCATGAACCAAAAGCAGTCAGTCGGACTTCGACTGACTGCTTTCTTATTGTCGCTAAAGCTGATATCCACCGTCCCAAGCGATGGCCGCGGCCAAGATACCTTTGCCTCCGATGCTATACGCCCGCCGCACCCCTACCTCCGTCCAGTACGCCTATCCCTGCGCTGGCCTGGCGGCAGTGAGTTGCGCGAAATCGGCCCGCAGGGTGGCATAATCGGCCGTGAGCTGTTCGCTGGTCTTACTCCGAATAATCGTTTCCGCCTGCACCCGCGCTGCCGTCGCCCCGCCGGCGGGCGCCATGGCGTAAGGAACCGGGTGGTCGCCTGCCTGGCGCGCCTGCCAGGTGAGCGCGTGGGCCGTAAGAGCAAACACCAAGTGTTCCAGTTTCCTTTCCCCGCCGGTCTGGATTTCCTTCGTCCGGTGGGCGGCGCGATAATCGAGCAACCGATACGCCGTCACGTTTGCCAACATGAACTCCTCGGTTAGCTCCTGGTTATACAGAAAATCCGCCGCCGCCTGCACTTCCGCCGCCTTCCGGCCTTCGGTGCGGAGCAGCTTTAGGTACTGCTCCATGTCCGCCCAGAACGTGGCCTCGGTGACTATCAGCTTGCCCTGGCCCGTAATCGTGTCCAGAGCCTCCACCGCCCGCATTGCTTTCGCAACCAACACTGGGTCGATGGCCGCGTTCTGATAGAGGCTCAGCCCGATGTAGGCGGCCACCAGGGTCATAACAACAATCGCCAGGATTCTCTGACGACGGAGCTCCGAAATCAGCATTGCTTCCATCCCAGCCCTCCTCGCCGCATTGATCGCGGGAAGCCGGACCGCCGTTGCGCCGGCAGTAAGTTAGACTGAAGTAGAGCGCAAAAGTTGCGTTGAGAGCGGAATATTTCCAATTACTTTCCACTATTATGGCCGGAATGTCTCAGGAACCCCATCCAAAGCGAAACCGGGCCGGGAAAGGACGCTGCCTTCCCGACCCGGTTGGCTTATTCACCCTTAGGCGTAGAGAGTTTGCAGTACCGGCCCCAAGCCGTTGGCCAGAGCCTCACTGCCGAAGTAGGCCAGAGCCCGGTGAGCCCGCGCGGCGTATTTGCGCATCAGACGCTCCGATTCGGCGATCCCGCCCGCGCTCTCGATATCCTGCAGCACTTCCTCCTGGGGCACCTGCTTGCGGAAGAAACCCTGCAGTTTTTGCCCGAACTTATCACTCCGGCCGGCGGCGAGGATAACCGGCAGGGTAATAATCCCATCGAGCAGGTCGTTCAGCACCGGCTTGCCATCGGTGGCCGGGCTCCCGACGAAGTTCTGGATATCGTCCCGGATTTGGAAGGCCATCCCAAAATCCAGGCCGAACCGGAAGGCCCGGTTGATTCCCTTGGTGTCGTGCCCGGCATCACTCGCCCCGAGGGCGCAGGCGGCGGCAAACAACAGGGCGGTTTTCCGACGGATCCGGCGGAAGTAGCCGAGCATAGTCCCGATCTCCTGCCGGGAGAAATATTGGTCGATCTCGCCCGTGCACACCTCGGCCAGGGTCCGGACAACCCGGCGAACCTTAACGCTGTCGTATTCGTTGAGCTGGATCAGCTCCTGCATGGCTTTGAGCAACAGGTAATCCCCGGTATAGACCGCCATGTGCGTCCCGTATTGGGCGTTGACCGTCGGCACCCCCCGCCGGCTGTCGGCGTTATCGATGATGTCATCGTGCACCAAGGTGGCCGTATGCAGCATTTCGATCGCCGCCGCGGTGGCAAAGGAGCGGTTCCGGTTGTAGTTGTCCCCGGTCATGGCAAAGGCGATGGTGAACAGCGGACGCAGCCGTTTGCCCCCGGAGGCGAAGATAGTCTTCGCCACCTCATCGGAAAACTTATTCTGACGGGGAAAGCGGCTCTTCAGGTATTCTTCGAAAGCCGCCATTTCCTCCTTCGGTAAGCTTCGCGTCGTCAAGTCCATCCCTCCATTAGTGGGAGCGGTCAAATGCGTTGCGGAATACGGGACTCCATTTGCCCGACTTCCAGATTCTCTCTCCGTAGTTATTCAGGTAAGGCAGAAGATAATGGTCCAGTCCGAAGGAACGCCCGGCCCCGGCCAAAACCGCGATGCCAGCAAAGAGCATCCACCAGGTTTGCATATAGATGCCGGTGGTCATCAGGAAGTTTAGTTGCATGATCAGGGAGATGCCGCTCGCGATAAAGGTGAAAACACCGCCGATGAGGCAAAGGCCGATGATGATCTCAGTGAGCACGACAAACCACTGGAAAAAAAGCTGACTTCCTTCCGAGCGCAACAGGACATTCTCGGTCATCCAGTTAAGCGGAGCAAAATCGACCTTGGCGGCCAGTTCACCGCCGTTGACCAAGAGGACCCGGAGCCAGCTAAACCCCCAGTTCAGCAGGACCTGCACGGTCGGAGCAGCGCCGCCGGCGGCCCCGGTGGCCGCGCTGACTGCGTCGGCGGCAGCAGCGCCGGTAGCCGAGCTGACCGCGCTCACGGCGCCCGCCGCGGCCGCAGTGGCACCGGTAACAGCGTCACCAGCGCCCGGGTTCAGGATACTCTGGTAGAAGGCATCGGCGCCGCCGAAGAAAGCAGCCAGTTTGGGATTGAGCAGCCAGCCTTCACCGATCTTGCTGATCCCTTCATACACCCAGACCGCGCCCAGATAGATCCGAAGCGGTACCAGCCACAGCAGCTCGGAGCGGGCTGAATAATGCTGTTCCAGGATATTCTTGCTCTGTTTTCGCTCGAGCAGCTCATGGTACAGGTATCTCGCCACCCCGGCATAGCCGGTGATGCCCCAGAGGTAGTGGATATTAACAAAGAATTTGAGGACGATGGAAATCCACACCGGGAAGGAATAGCCCATCACTTCCGATAAGGCGTAATAATTGCCGATGCTGACCATGGTCCCGTGCATATTCACTTTGACGGGCTGGCGGGGCTGCTGCCTAATCTCCCGCAGGATATTCATGGCCGCGCCGTGGCCGGTCTGCATCGCGCTTTCGACCATCGCCGGGTAGGGCTTCTCGTTCTGGCCGGTAAACCCGGCCACGTCGCCGGCAGCGTACACCCCGGGGTGCTGGGTGGCGCAAAATTCGTCCACCTTCAGACGCCGCGCCGCGACCTTATCGATGGGCAGGCTCTCTACCGACTCCGCCGCCCTTACCCCGGCCGCCCAAATCAGAGTGGAACAGGGAATGAACTCCTCGCCGGCGAGGAAGCCTTCCGGTGTCACATTTTTTACCGGGGTTTGCAGCCGCACTTCGATGCCCAGTTTGCGCTCCATGTAGGCCTGAGCCTTGGCGCTGTTCTTTTCGCTGAACGTATTCAGCACTCGTGGCAGCATATCCACAATCATCAACCGGACTTCCCGCCGGCTGATATCGTATTCCCGACACAGTTTGTTCACCCACACCGCCAGTTCGCCGATCATCTCCACGCCGGTAAACCCGGCCCCGGCGACCACGAAGGTGAGGTAGGGCTTCCGCTTGGCGGGGTCCGGTTCGGACCGGGCCGCCGCAAAGCAATCCCGGATATGCTGCCGGATGCGGACGGCGTCCTCATAGCTCCACAGGGTGAAGCCGTGTTCTTTCAGACCGGGGATGCCGTAAAAGTTCGGTGTACTCCCCATCCCCAGGATCAGATAGTCATAATCGTATTCCCGGGTCGCCGAAGTCAGCTTTTGGCTCGCAAAATCAAAGCCGGTGATTTCGTCCGTGACGTAGCCGACATCGGTGAACCGGAAAATCCGCTTAAAGGGGATCGCGATTCCCTCCTCGCTGATCCGGTTGCCCGCCACTTCGTGCAGCTCCGTCAGCAGAGTATGGTAATCGTTTTTGTCGATGACGGTGATCTCCACCTCTTTGCCGTGCTTGCCGCGGTTTAGGGCCAGCGCCGCTTCCACCCCGGCATAGCCTCCGCCCAGAATCAATACTTTTTTCGCCACAATACACCCTCCATTCCCTTCCTGAGTTTATCCCAAATGGCACAATCCCCGACAGACGGAAACCTGGCGCCGGTACAGCGGAGAGGATCGGGTCAGGAACTATACGAGCACGCTGGCAATGGTCAGCGTCAATCCGGTGAGCAGACAAATCTGGATGGTGGCTGAGTTCGAAGCAATGAGGCGGGGAATATCGTCGTGATACCGCACGCAGTTGCGCCAGGCCCTGATCGCCAGCGGCGCGGAAACCCAGGGGAGGAGCCAGAGGAGCGACCCGGTGTACCAGGCCGGTACCAGATACAGCGCGTAGATGACCGCAAAGACCAAACCATACAGCGTCGCCGCCCGGCGTTTGCCTAAAGTGACCACCAGGTTGCGTTTGCCCCCGGCCAAATCGGCTTCGTAATCGGGGAACTCGTTAATCAGTAAGATATTGGCGACCACCAGACCCACCGGGAGTGATACCAGCAGAGGCAGAATGTCGATCCGGCCGGCGAACAAGAGGTACCCGCCGGACACGATGAGCGGTCCGAAGGTCAGCGCCACCGCCGCCTCCCCTAACCCCCGGTAGCAAAGCTTAAAGGGCGGCAGGGTGTACATTATGGAGATCCCGATTCCGGCCATCCCCAGCCACAGGAGCGCGGGACGCTGCCAGATGACCATGGCCAGCCCGATCCCGGCGGCGGCCGCAAAGGTCAGCGCCGCCTGGGCGCGGGTCAGGAGCCCGGCAGTGAGGGTTCGTTTGCCCCCGGAGAAATCCGTCCGGTGGGCGGCGTCCACCCCGGGGTCCACGCCGGTGACGAAATCGATGTATTCGTTCACCCCGTTTTTGCCCGTCTCAATGAGCGCGAGCGCTGCGTAGGTTGCACTCATCCAGAACAGCTCCGCCGGCCCCACGCCGGTCGCCTGAGCCTTTAAGCCCAGCGCCATGCCGATGGTGGCCGGGACGAACGATCCGATCCAGATGCGCGGGTCGGCCAGCTGCAGCGCGCCGCGCCAGAAATTGCGGTCGATAACCGGTACGCCCATTTGCAGGCTTTGGCTTAGGTGCATGCGTTCACCCGCTTCCTTATTCCGGTTTTTGTTGTTGCGGGCTGCTCGGGACGTGGCACAGTCCGGGGAATCCCTTCCCCAGCGAAAGGCAGAAAACCGCGCCTGGCAGTTAAGTTCATCATAGCACGCAGGTTTGTATTCATTTTGTATACTGTGTGAAGGATTTGTGATTGAGTGCACAATCACACAGTTTCGGTCATTTTCGACAGCGAGAGTAACCCGGCAATTATTGCCTTGGTTTAGCATTCAACGCTCATAACTGCGGATTGACCGGCTGGTTATGCCCATGCCAGCGGAAACAAAGCCGAACAGTTGAAATAGGCCATCAGTTTATTCCTGGCCTGGCAGGGCAGTCTTTACCTCAGACGAAACAAAATTATCCCCGCTGTCATGCCGCTGCGTGGGCGCCAGAGTGGCTTGTGCCCGCTCCCGGGCAGCGAAAAACCTCCGGCGGCAATCCCGCTGGAGGTTTTTTCGTCACTTAGGATAGTAGCAAAGCCAGACCAAGGCCTTCCTGACCTTGGTAATTATATTGTACCGTAAAAATGCCGGGTAGTCAAGCGTGGTGCGGCGAGCCTAAGACCGGGGCCCCTCCGGGGGTAAGCATGGACTGGCTGGCCCGGCAGGCGCCGCAGTTCCGGCTAACGGCGCTTCCCCTTTGCTTCCCGCCGGGTTACAATAAATACAGCCGTTATCGCCAGGGAGGTGTTGCCATGCCCGCTTACTCCCCTTTGCTCCGCGCCGCCCAAAGCCGGTGGCCCGCCCTGTCCCACCGGGATTACCGGTACTACTGGCTGAGCCAATGCTTGTCGCAGCTCGGAACCTGGGTGCAGAACATCGGCCAGAGCTGGCTCATCCTCTCGCTCTCCGACTCCCCTTTGCTCCTGGGGTGGATGGAGACAGCCCGCTTTTTGCCCATCACCCTGTTCTCCCTCTTCGCGGGGGTGATCATCGACCGTTACCCCAAGCGCCGGATATTGCTGCTCACCCAGACCGCGTCCATGCTTCTGGCTTTCGTTTTGGCCGGTCTGGTGTTCACCCATTGGGTCCGGGCCGAAGCGATCTTCGCCGTCGCCGTGCTCCTGGGGCTGGGGCATACTCTGGACCTGCCCGCCCGGCAGTCCTACCCCATTGAACTGGCCGGCAAAGCGGACTTCCCGAGCGCCGTCGCCCTGGGTGCAGTCTCTTCCAACCTGACCCGCATCGCCGGACCGGCTCTGGGCGCTCTGGTCCTGGCCAAAGGGGGCGCGGGCTGGTGCTTTGTTCTAAACGGGCTCAGTTACCTGGCCGTGGTTGCCACCCTGCTCCGCCTCCGGGACCAACCCCGGCCGCCGCAGGCTAGCTCAACCCAACCGGTCCGGCGGGAAATCGGTGACGGTCTGCGCTATATCCGGCGCGAACCGACCCTGGCGCCAACCTTCCTCGCCATTATCATCGTCGGGGTCTTTCTGTACAATTACAGCATCCTTATCCCGGTGTTCACCCAAACCATGCTCCACCAGGGGGAAGCGACTTTCGGCTGGCTGCTCTCGGCCCTGGGGGTGGGCGCATTCTTGGGGGCAGTGCTGGTCTCGCTGCGGGGCCGGTCCGGGCCGCCGCTCCCGGTGCTGCTGGGTACAGCGGCTGCCGAGGCGGTCCTGCTGCTGCTCTGCGGCTTCACCCGGCACGCCTGGCTGGCCGCCGTTTGCCTCGCAGGCTGCGGGCTGATGAACACCTGGTTTGATACCACCGCCAACGCCGCCGTGCAACTGGCCGCCCGCGACGAGTACCGCGGCCGGGTGGTAAGCGTGTATACCCTGGTCTACGCCGGCACGGCCCCTTTGGGCTTCATGTTTACCGGGGCGGTGACCGAGCGGCTTGGGGTCGGGGCCGGGTTTGGCTTAAACGCCGGCATCACCCTAAGCCTCCTGCTGCTCCTGGCTCTGGTCTGGTACCGGCGCCGGCCGGCGGTCAAAGACCCGTTAGCGGCTGACCCGGGGCTTGAGGAGGAACTGGCCTGACCGGTGTTCGGTCTGCTGTCCGTCGCGAATGGCGAACCGGCCATTCACGATTACCTGCTCAATGCCCACCGGCTTAGTGCAGGGCTCGGCGTAGGTCGCCGTATCGGCCACCGTGTCCGGGTTGAAGACCGTGATATCGGCCGCAAACCCCACTTTCAGGGCGCCGCGGTCCGAGAGTCCAATCATCCCGGCCGGCAGGCTGGTGATCCGGTGCACCGCCGTGGCCAAATCGCAGAACCCCTTCTCCCGGGCCAGACGGAGGAACCGGGGGAAGGTCCCGAAGCTGCGGGGGTGGGGCTTGATCCCTTCGTCGAAGGAGAAGCCGTACCCGTCGCTGCCGATGGCGATGTCCGGTTCTTTCATATAGTTCATTACATCGCTCTCGATCATGATGAAGTAGACGCAATCGGCCTGGCACTGGGTGGCCACGACCAGTTTCTCAATCGTCTCGGGCATCGACAGGCCCAACTCCTGGCTCAACTGGTAGATGTTTTTGTTATCGGCCTGGGGGAACTTGCCGTAGGTGGTGACGACGTGGAGGCTTTCGCCGTCTGCCTGGGTTTGATAATTGGCCTCCAGGTGCTCCATCAGCTTCGCCCGCTCGGAGGTGCCAAACCGCGCGGCCGCTTTCTCCAGACCACCCTCCAGGCTCCACTTGGGCAGAACATCGGTCAGAATCGTCGCCGCGGCGGTGTAGGGGTACATATCCTTGGTCACTTCAATCCCGGCACGCCGTGCGTTTTGGATGTTCTCAATCACCATGTCCGATCTGCCCAGTTGTTCCTTACCGCAAATTTTGAGGTGGACGATGTGGATTTTGGCCTTGGTCGCTCGGTAGATCTCGTACATTTCTTCGAGCGCGGCCAGGATTTTGGCGCTCTGGCTGCGCATATGGGAAGTGATCAGCCCGTCGTAGCGGTGGACAACTACGCCCAGGGCGTTTAGCTCGGCTTGGTCCGCGAACACCCCCGGGGCGTAACCCAGGCCCAGCGACAGACCCCAGGCGCCGGACTGCATATCCCGCTCGAGCAGCGCCGCCATCGTCTCTTTCTCCGCCGGCGTCGCCGTCCGGCCGGCAAAGCCCATTACGCCCGCCCGCAGGGCGCCGTGACCGATCAGGGGCAGCAGATTGGTCGCCATTTTTTTGCCGTTTTGGCGTACTTTCTCCAGGAAATCGC
>CAZHIT010000049.1:5223-12655 GCA_964533125.1 uncultured Candidatus Sumerlaeota bacterium | reverse complement strand
ATGGCTGGTCAGGGTGGACTGCTACATCACCGAGCGTTTCACTATCTGGTACAACAAGAAGAGGCAGAGGACGAGGCACCGCTCCAACCAGAGGAAAGTGCTGGATCTACTGCGAGACCTAAAACTTCAGAAGCTGGCTTGAAACAGAACGTAATGCTACAGGTGAAGAATGTTCGGAAAGCCGGATGAGGGAGAACCTCACGTCCGGTTTGATGAGGGAAACGTGGGGAAGCATCCGATTTCCCCACTAACCACTCTATCGTGAAAGCGTGTCGGCTCGCAATGACGTGATGCGGGGGTGTTGCCTACAATGAAGACCTTGCCTGTCGACGCCGATTCCCAATGGAAGGAACGCAAGGCACAATAGTATGAACCCACCCAGTCACATCCCCCCGAAGATACTCCCCGCCGCCAACAGGATTTTCGCCGGCCAGGCCGAAGT
This sequence comes from uncultured Candidatus Sumerlaeota bacterium, assembly GCA_964533125.1. Lineage (GTDB taxonomy): Bacteria > Bacillota > SLNR01 > SLNR01 > JBMNPB01 > CAZHIT01. Next base: position 12,213 of record CAZHIT010000049.1, on the reverse strand, counting down.
AATGTAACAGCGATTATCCACAAGCCAAAGGAGCGCGGTAATATGTTATCCACTGGTCATCTAATCGGCATCGTCCTGACGCTGGCGGCGGTCACCGGCGTCGGGGTTTACTCCCACCGGCAGGTGAAGTCGGCAAGCGATTTTGCTGTGGGCGGCCGCCAAATCGGCGCGAACTTAGTCGCCGGGACGATTATCGGCACCCTGGTGGGTGGGTCATCGACCATTGGGACCGCCCAACTCGCCTTCCGCTACGGCTTTTCGGCCATCTGGTTTACCCTTGGGGCCGGCCTGTCGTGCCTGTTTTTGGGCCTGGTCCTGGCCCGGCCCCTGCGCGAGGCCAATGTGCAGACGGTGCCGCAGTTTTTGGCCCGGGTGTACGGCCCGTCGGCGGCGCCCCTGGCGGGGGTGTTTACCTCGGTCGGCATCTTCCTCAATGTTATTGCCCAGATGCTCTCGGCCATCGCACTGCTTACCTCGATGTTTCCCCTCAGTTCCTTCACCGCGGCCCTCATCGCCGCCGGGCTGATTATTGCCTATGTCATCTTCGGCGGGGTGTGGGGGACCGGTCTGGTGGGTCTCGCCAAGACCATTCTGCTGTACTTCTCCCTTCTGGTCATCGGCTTTTTGGCCTACAGCATGGCCGGGGGGTGGGTTGGCCTGCGGAGCGCATTCCCGGCCTTCCCCTGGTTTTCGCTGTTCGGGCGGGGCGTGACCAAGGATCTGGCCAGCGGCTTTTCGCTCCTGGCGGGAGTTATCTCCACCCAGACCTACCTCCAGGCGATGTTCTCCGGCCGGGACGTGGCCGCGTCGCGCACTGGGGCGGTGGTTTCGGGCATCCTCATCCCCCCCATGGGCCTGGCGGGGATTATGGTCGGCCTGTATATGCGCTTAAATTTTCCGGACATCAACCCGGCCGAAGCCATGCCCATGTTCATCCTGCGCTATTTAAACCCCGGGCTGGGGGGCATCACGCTCGCCACCCTCCTCATTTCGACCATCGGCACCGGCGCCGGCCTCACCCTGGGGGTCTCGACCATGCTCAGCCAGGACCTGTACAAAAAAATGCTCCGACCCAAGGCGACCGACCAGCAGGTTCTCCTGGCGTCGCGCCTGATGATCATCGGGGTGGCCGCGCTCACCCTGTTCTTCGTCACCGGCAACCTCAACTCGCTCATCCTGAAGTGGAGCTTTCTCTCAATGGGCCTGCGGGGATCTACCGTCTGCCTGCCGCTGCTGGGAGCTATCTTCGCCCGCCGCTATGTGACCCCGGCGGCCGGGCGCCTGGCCATCGTCCTCGCCCCGCTCGTCGCCCTGGTCTGGGCCTTCGCCATCCCGGAGGGTACGGATCCGCTGTACATCGGGATGCTGGTGAGCGGCGGCACCCTGCTGCTCTCGCCCCTGTGGCGCCGGGCGGAAGCGGACCCGATGGGTGAAATCGCCAGGAAGTAAGGGGCCACCCGCTGGCCAAACCGCCGGGAATATGGTAGGATGGAAATAATAGTTCCCCGACAAGGGAATAATTTCCATAAGTCACGCGAAAAGAAGGAGGAAGAAGATGTTAGAGACAGCCCTGAACGCGATGGCGCAGCAGTTTTTGGAACTCACGCTCTGCAAAAGCCGCATCGACGAAGACGACATCCAGTGGTACACCGAGGGCCCCTTCTGGCGCCGGACGAGTATGCGCTATTCCCGGGAGTACAAGATCCTGCCGGACTATGAGATCGGCGACACCAAGCACGGCAAAACCATGGCCGATGTGGTGGATGAAACGAAGCACTTAAAGGCGAGCCTGGAGCTGTACGCCCAGACCGCCCGGCCCGACGAAAAGCAGCGGATCGATTATCTGATTGAGCACGTGGTGAACCTCCAGACCCGCGCCCGCCTGCTGATGGGCGAGAAGATGTCTTACGACGCCATGACCGAGGGCTTGTACAGCCTGGTTGGCCCGGCCGCGGATGAGAAGGAGTTTGCCGCTGCCGCCGCCGAACTGGGCGAGGCCTTGCCCGGAACCGGCTCGCTCAATGACCGGATCGACGCTTTCCGGGAGAAGATCACCATCCCGACCGAGTACCTGCTGCCAGTGCTGAAGGGGACCACCCAGGCCTTCCACGACTGCTCCATGCAGCGGATGAGCATCACCGGCAACAGCATGCCCCGGGTGCGGGTGCGCGAACTGGCGAGTCCGACCATGGAGTTTCTGTCCATCCTGTTTGGCTATGACTACAACCACCTCGAATACGAGCGGAATTTTAACTCCCTGGTGAAGTGTACCGCCGACCATGTGGTCGAGTGCATCGGCCACGAGATGGAACCGGGGCACCTCACCTATTACGAGAAGAGAACCCAGACCTACATTGACACCTGCTGGCCGGAGATGGCAGTGGTCTCGCTCTACTGCGCTTCTTCCGCCTTCACCGAAGGCTCGGCCCGGTATGTGATTGACCTCTGCTTTGACAAGGACCAGGCGAAGCGGACCGAGTTTGAGCGGGAGTATGTGTTCCGCCCGGCCGGCCTGGACGAGGGCTTGCTCGCGGTGATGCCGGTGTGGAACAAGTACGTGGAAGCCGGCGGGTACGCGAAGCTCGAGGCGACGCGCAAGGTGTGGGACGGGGTCTGGACGAAGGGCGAGGCTCTGGCCTATCTGAAAAAGTATGGCTTCTTGCCGCCGGCGGCGGGCGAGGGTATGATCGACCGGCTGGCGGGGGATATGGGGCATTTCGTGTCGCACGACTACGCCCGCGATGTGGTGAAGGATTATTTTAACGCCGTGGCCCCCAAGGTGGACGACCAGTGGCGACTGTACGAACGGCTCTGCTGCGCGCATATGTCGATGCGCGGGATGCAGGACAAGACGTATAAGATCGATTTCTAGGACGCTTTGGGGTTTGGGATTGGGTACGGAGTAAAGAGGGCCGCTGCCGGTGTTGCCGGCGGCGGCCTTTGGCTTGAGGGGGAGGTCGTGTGGCCGAGGGACGGTTCTCCTGACACACGTTACCCCCTTGTCGGCGGATACGGAGAGCGGCGTGAAGGTAGAGAGTGTCGCTCTCGGTACGTCATTGCGTCGACTGCGCTCAGGATGACCCGTATGGCAGGAGACGACGGGGCGGGAGGGCACGGCGTCCCTCCCCTACGTCACGGATAACGCCGGTGATGCTGGATTTCGTCCAGGCATTCTCCCGCCCCTCTGTCCGCCCCATCGTACCAAAATCACCCCCCCGCGGGGTGATTTTGCGTAGGGGCGATTCACGAATCGCCCGCCCGTCGTCGCCCATCCCTCGGGTGTGTCAGGGGGACGGTTCTCCTGACACACATTACCGACTTGTCGGCGGTGGCCGGTCAAGGCGTCATTGTTGGCGCTGACCCCCGCTCCACGTCATGGCGAGCCGACACGCACTCACGTCGGTGCGGTAACCTGGACAACCCCCGTAACCTTGTGTTTCACCCGAAGAAGGAGAACGGGAGGCCAGATTGCCGCTCCGGCCCACGTCACCATAGTATTGTCCATAGGGCAGGGTCTCGGCGCTGGCCCGGGCAACCCTGCCTTCTGTTCTGCTGGCCTCCTCGCACTGACGTTATCCCTGGTCTGGTCTTATAACCATACCCCTGCGCTACCCGTTGACAGGCATTGGCCTTGCGCCGGCGGACCGACCGTTCCGTAAGGGGCGATTAATGAAAGGCCGTGCCGCGGCGGAAAACCGGCCGGGTGGCTGGCATGGCCTGGGTGGTGGTGGCGGGCGAGATCCTTCGACTTCGCTCAGGATGACCCGTATGGCAGGTGACGAAGGGGCGGGAGGGCGCGGCGTATCAACAGAACCGTCCCCCTGACACACAAACCGCGCCGGCACATAATCGTGCCGGCGCGATCAACGCAATTTCACTCCCATAATATACATATATGTTTCTCCGGGGCAATACTGCATCCCCGGCACATTCCCTTACCCGCCCGCCTGCCCATATCGCCGTGCATACCGCCGGGCTAACCGCATCCGCCGCCGGGCCACATCCACCCGGTACCCAAGGAAGGCTAGCAACAGCCCCACTAGCCAGCACCACCACCGGGTGTACACGGGCCGGGCGACGGCGCTCTCGGCGACCAATGGGACCGCGCCGACGCCGACCCCGTCCAGGGTCACAACCAAAGAGCCGACCACGTCCCCGGCGCGGAGAGGGGCACGGCGGTTGGTGATGACGATCTCGCGTGCCAGCGAATGGTTCTCGCCCGGCCGCTGGCTGACGGGCAGGGTGGTGGCGGCCAAAAGGCGGGTACTCCCGGCGAAGGGGATCTTTAGGGTACTCACCGCTTCGCCGCCTTGGACCGCCGGGAGCGATTCAAACGCCGTAAAACCGTAGTCAAGCAGGGCAGTGGCGTCGGTCCAGAGGTTACTCCCTACCGCCTTCAGGACGACGGCGATTAACTCGGTCTCGTCCCTGAGCGCGGACGCCACCAGGCACTGTCCGGCCTTGGTGGTGTAGCCGGTCTTGACCCCGGTGGCCCCGGGGTAGGTGACGAGGAGTTCGTTCAGATTATCCAGCGTGCGGTCCCACTCCTGCCCCGGCCAGGGCATGGTCGCCCGGCGGGTGGCGACGATGGCGCGAAATCGCGGATCGCCCATGGCATAGGCAGCGATCCGGGCCAGGTCGCGGGCGGTGGTGTAGTGCTCCGGGTCGTGCAGGCCGTGCGGATTCACAAAATGGCTGTCTGTCGCTCCAAGCTCCGCCGCCTTGGCGTTCATCAGCACCGCGAACGCCTCCACCGAGCCGGCCAGGTGCTCGGCGATGGCGACGGCGGCGTCGTTGGCGGAGCGAAGCAGGAGGGCGTGCAGCAGGTTGTCCATAACCGCCGTCTCGCCCACCTCCAGGTACAGAGAGGTCCCCTCCGTCGTCCGGGCGTTTAGGCTCGTGGTCACCACCGCCTCTGGCTGCCCGAGCTCGAGAGCGAGGATGGCGGTGAGGATCTTCGTGGTGCTGGCCGGGTACATCGCCTGGTCAGCGTGATGTTCGAACAAGACCTGTCCGGTCCGGGCGTTGATGAGGATGGCGGCGTCGGCGGTGACCGCCGGGGCCGCCCGGACACCGGGGGACAGGGTGAGGAGCCAGAGGCAGACTATATGCAGCACCAAAAGGCGGCAGCGCATGACGGTACTCCAATCTTGATATGATAATTTGGTATTCGGCCCCGGGCCGGCCAAATCCTGTCGGGAATGACTGGAAAAAAGGGTGATTCCCCCGTCCCAAGCGGCTCCTTGTTTCCTGACCGCAAATAAGGTATAATAGTAATAATTGGAACGAGCGGAACCGCTGCCACGCCGGGCGGCAGGCCGAATCGGCGGAAGGAGGAACCCGGGTGGACAAGATCACACCGAACGACGAGGCGGTTTTCTTTCCCCTGCGCGACCGGGTGTTCGCGACGCTGCGGGAAGGCATCCTCAGCGGCCGTTTGCAGCCGGGGATGGCCATGGTGGAGACGAAGCTGGCCGAGGAACTGGGGGTCAGCCGGACGCCGATCCGGGAGGCGATCCGCAAACTGGAGCTGGAAGGCCTGGTCACCAGCGTGCCCAACAAAGGGGTTGTGGTCAAGGGCATCTCGGTGCAGGACGTGGAGGATATCTACACCATCCGCTATTACCTCGAAAGCCTGGCCGCCCGCTGGGCGGTGGAGCGGATGCGTCCGGAAGAGCTGCAACGGCTGGAAGAGAATATGGAGCTGATGGAGTTTTACACCCGCAAGAACGACCTGGACATGGTCAACGCCAAGAACACCGAGTTCCACGAGATCATATTCCGGGCGACCAAGAGCAAACCCCTGCGCCAAATCCTCTCCACCCTGCAGGAACAGGTGCAACGGGCCCGGACGGCGTCGCTGAAGGTGCCTGGCCGGGCCGAAAAGGCACTGGAGGAACACCGGGCGATTTTGGGCGCCTTTACCCGGAAGGATGTGGAGGCGGCGGCGGAGTTGATTACGGCGCACATTAAAAATTCGCGCTACAACCTCCTGACCCAGCGGCGGGAAGGGGACGAGATTCAGCTATAGGGCCGGGGCACCTGGGGGACGCCCCAGGTGCTTTCCTTTATTGCGTACCACCTATCATGGCCGCAGCCGGCAGGAATAGACTAGGAAGTGAAGGGCGGGATCGGTCACGCCAGAGGGGAGGAAGGAAGGATGCGCCTGCGTATATGCCTGGCGGTCTTGCTGCTGGTTCTGACCATCAGCCCGGTGGCAGCAGCGGGTGAAGTGGATTTTCTCGTCGTCGTCAACGATGTTCCGCTGGTCCTGGGCGCGCCCCTCTACCTGGAGAACGGGCGGACCCTTATCCCCTTCCGGACCATCTTTGAGGCGCTTTCGGCCCGGGTGGAGTGGGATGAGCGCAACCGTGTGGTCACCGCTTGGCGGGACGACCGGAAGATCATCCTCCAGATCGGCAACCCGGCGGCGGTCGTGAACTCCGTAATCGCACCCCTCGATACCGCCCCCGTGCTCATTGACGGACGCACCTATGTGACGCTGCGGTTTGTGAGCGAAGCGCTGGGGGCGGAAGTGACCTTCGCCAACTCGATCATCCTCATCACCGACCGGCGGGATAGCGTGGTCCCGGCCGAACCGGTAACCCCGGACGTCCCCGCGGCAGCGGCGACGGAACTCGCGGTCCGGGATGTGGCGAAACTCAGCCGGTCGGTGCTGCTGGTGCGGGTGTACGACTGGACCGGGGAACTCACCGGCAGCGGCAGCGGTTTTGTCGTGACCACCGACGGGCGGGTGGTGACCAACTACCACGTCATCGACGGGGCGGAGTGGGTAGAGGTCGTGGACAGCGAATCGGCGGTGTACACCGTGGCTGGGGTTACTGCCTTCGACGTTGAGCGCGACCTGGCCGTGCTCCAGGTCGATGGGCTCGCTTTGCCCCCGCTGTCCTTGGGGGATTCGGATTCTCTGGCGGTGGGCGACAGCGTTGTGGCCATCGGGAGCCCCATGATGCTGCAGAACACCGTCTC
>CAZHIT010000049.1:0-5213 GCA_964533125.1 uncultured Candidatus Sumerlaeota bacterium | reverse complement strand
GGATATCGCCGGATTCTTTTAACGAACGGCTTACTCCCCGGGCAGCAGCGGCGGGGTGCTCTTAAACCTCCAGGGCGAGGCGGTGGGGGTGACCGCTGCCCTGGTTACCGACGCTCAAAACCTAAACCTCGCCATCCCCATCAGCGCCGTCCACCCGCTATTATGGGAGGACGGGGTCCTCACCCTGGATGAGGTGTACGAAGAGGCTTACCCCCGCGCGGACTATTGGGATATGGCCGAATACCTGGAAGACTGGTACTCGGAGTATACCGACGCCTTTTTTACCTTCGGCTTTGATTCCTGCTCGGTATGGGAGAACGAGGATAACGCGGGGCAGGTAATAGCCGTGTGCATCATGGACTACGATGAGTTTTCGTACCTGGTGAACAACTACGATACCTTCACTTACCTAGTCCGGGTGGCGGTGGAGGCCTGGATGAACGAGGTTTTCGCCGTGCTGGAGGCCGAGTACCCGGATAAGGAGATTGTGCTGGGGATAGTGTACGAGGGGAGTTACGAAGAGTACCCCCTGGCCTTCCCCTCGCGGGCGGTCAGCTTCAACAGCGAGACCTGGCAGTGGGATGTGTTCTTTAACTTCTACTACGCCAGCCGCGGGACGGGTAATTTGTGGCAGTGGGGGGATTAGTGGCCTTGGCTTGGTGCTGGTGTTTATTTGATGGCAGTGGAGCGACAGCCCGGGGCCGGGGGAGACTGCGGCGGGAGGGCTGTTTTTTGTGGGTTGGCGGTTACTGGTGTGCGCCCCAGGTATGGAGAAATATGGCATTTGGCACACAAAAGCTACACGATAACAATTTGATTGTTAGCGTGCAATTAAATGTGGTGATATTATGCTGGTTCTCGCTCCTCCAGGAGTGGCATAAGCACTTGCGGTATGATCGTTTCGGGCCATTTGCCTTAGGCCCGGCACAGCAGCGGGAACATCAACCGCCGGCCGGTAAACCGGTTCTCCATGCTACCCAGTATATAGAGCGTGGTGTCGGCCTCCATCCGGCGCTGGATCTGCCCACCTAGGCCAGCAATCGGGGTGAAGCCGAGCACTGCCGTGCGGGTGGCCTCGGTCGCGACCGCCGCCAGGAGGTCCTCCAGGGCGGCGCCGCGGCCGCCATAAATATCGTTGATGAGCATTTCCGCGCCGCTGTGCCCAGCGATCACCGCTGCATCCCAGGCTGGGAGGAAGTATGCGCTCTCCGGCTGGGCCTGGAGGCAGTGGAACATAAGTAACCCCGGATTATCGGTCATTTGGAAAGCGGAGAAAGGATTGGATTGGCTGTACAGCCGCAGGAGGAGTTCACGGTCCGCCGCCAGGCGCAGGTCGAGCCGCCGCGCTCCGCCGGGGCGTGGGTACACCGGCAGGCGGTGTTCGTATTCGTCCGCCGCCACAAACCCGAATTGGGGGTAAAAATCCTTGGCGGCGTCGTTGGCGAAGAGGAAGACGGCGTCGCAGTGCTCCTGCCACTCCGAGAGAACCCGGTGCATCAGCCATCGGGCGAGGCCCCGGCGCCGGTGTCCGGGGTCGGTCATCACCGTCCCTAGTTCCACATAGCGCCGGCGCTCTCCAGCGTAGAGGGCGGTAAACCGGCTCACCGCTATGGCCGCCACTACCCCGGTGGCATCGCTGAGCACGTGGGGGATATACCCGTCGCCCCAGTACCCGCTGCGGTACCAGGCCTCTAGGTCGAGGCCGAAGGTGCGCCGGGCCAGATCGGCAAAGCTCCGGCTCAGATAGTCCTGTTCGCGGATGGAGTTGGAGTAGGTGTATTCCCGGTCGCTGATGGTGCAGCGCATAGGAGTTCCTCCTGAGAGCGGGTTTGCCCTGCCGGGCGGCTCTTGGGTTAATAGTATCACCTGGCGGGGAGCAGGGTCAATAAGCGGGGATCGGCGGTTGGTGCTTGGAAAGGGCAAAAACCCCTTGCCAGGGGTGGTGCAGGCTGACCGGGAAGGGGAGCAATGCGGCGGGCCTGTCCCATTGGCAGGCGGCCGAAACTGCGGTAGAATGAAGGCAAGGAGATTATCCCGCTGGAGGTGAGGCCGTGGCCGAATTGACGATAGTCCACCTCGATATGGACGCCTTTTTCGCTTCCGTGGAACAGCGGGACCGCCCGGAGTACCGGGGCCGCCCGGTGGTCATTGGCGGTCCGCCCAACAGCCGCGGGGTGGTGGCCACGGCTTCCTATGAGGCACGTCGTTTTGGGGTGCATTCGGCGATGCCCAGCCGGGAGGCGTACCGGCTCTGCCCGCAGGCGATATTTTTGCCCGGCAACATGGAGAAGTACAAAGAGGTTTCCCGGCGGATGCACGCCATCCTGGAGCGGTACACGGAGATTATCGAGCCAATCTCAATCGATGAGGCCTTCATGGATGTGACCGGGCAGGACGCCATTGCGGTGGGCCGGGAGATTAAGGCGTTGGTCCGGTCGGAGTTGGACCTGACCGCGTCGGTGGGGGTGTCGTACAATAAGTTTCTGGCCAAGCTGGCCTCGGATATGCACAAACCGGACGGGTTTACGGTGATTACGGAATCGGACGCCCAGAAGCTGCTGCCCCCGCTGCCGGTGCGTAAGCTCTGGGGGGTGGGGCCCCGCACGGAGGAGGAGCTGAACCGGTACGGGATTGTGACGGCGGCGGACCTGCTCCAGGCGGACGCTGCCCTCCTCCGGCGACTCCTGGGGAAGCGGGGGGAGGAACTGCGGGATTTGGCGCGGGGTGTGGACCCCCGGCCGGTGGAGGCGCACCAGGTGATCAAGTCCCTGGGGGAGGAGACGACCTTCGAGACGGATGTGGCGGAGGCGGGGCCGCTGCTCTCGGTGCTGCGCGAGTACAGCGGGGCGCTGGCCGGGCGACTGCACCGCTACGGCCTGCGAATCAGGACGGTGACGGTGAAGCTGCGGTATGCGGATTTTACCACCATCACCCGCAGCCGGACGATGGAGTTTGCCACAGCGGACCCGGAGGTGATCTTTTCTCTGGCCGGGGAGTTGTTGGCGAAGGTGGATTATGCCGGGCCACGGGTGCGGTTGGTAGGGCTCACGGTGTCGAATTTTCTCTATCCCGGCGACCCGGAGCAGTTACGGTTTGAGTTTGCCGGGCGGTGAGGGGTGCGGGTGGGTTGGGTGGAGGCGGGGGGTAACCCGCCGACCGATTGTCGGGTGGGGGTTGAAACCTTCGGCTGAACGCCGGGGAGAAGCTGGTAAAATTGCCCGCGGGAAGGAAGCGTATGGCCCGCAAACGCCCGACGCCCAGCGGTCCTTCACCGCGGCACGGGCGATTCGTGAATCGCCCCTACGGAACGGATGGGACGAGGACGCGACAGGGGAGGGCCGGCGCGGCGTCCGGACCCTACGTCCCGGTTCGCCAGACGGGTGTAAGTTTACGGCGGGTACGGGTGGCGCGGCGACCCAACACCAGAGCGTTGGGTGGAGACGACGGGGCAGAACGACGACGGGCGGGCGATTCGTGAATCGCCCCTACGCAAAATCACCCAACGGGGGTGGTTTTGGGACGGCGGGGCGGGCCAGGCCAGGGTGACCCGCATCAACCGGGAGGAGTAAAGGGGTTCTCCGGCGAAAGTATAGTTATTAGCATAGAGGCTAACCCCGCGGCCTGGAACGGCCGCCAAAGGTAAAAAGGAGAGTGGACAATGAAAGCAGTCCTGGTACTGACCTCAGCCGAATCCAAGCGCCTGATCGCCAAGGGGGTGGCCACGCTGCCCCAAATCCAGGCGGCGCTGGCCGATGGGCGCATCGTTTTCGCCGGCGGCACGACCAATGCCTTCGTCGGGGAAGAGCTTCTGGGCATCAAGATTCCGGACAAGGGTTCCCACGTAATGGGTTTGATCACCGACGGGGTGGCCTGCGGGATCCCAGACGCCCGCCGGATGCCGTTTTTGGTCATCGAAAAGGGGCAGCGGATTGTCCTGCCCTTTGCCGAGGCTCTTGAGCGCCTTGGTCCCGGTGATGTCTTCGTCAAGGGCGCGAATGCCATCGACCCGGAGGGTCGGGTCGGGATCCTCGCCGGTTCGGCTGCGGGGGGGACAATCGGCCGGGCGACGCCGTACCTGGGGCCGGACAAGGCCCAGCTGGTCCTGGCGGTGGGTCTGGAAAAACTGATTCCATCGCTACCGGCGGCCGCCGCCTGGGCTACCCTGGACGAGGTGGACGCTGCCTTTGGCTGGAAGAACTATGTTCTGCCTATCGCCATCCCCGGGCAGATACTGGTGACGGAGATCGAGGCGCTGCAGAGACTGACCGGCGTGAGGACTACTCTCCTCAGCGCCGGCGGAGTAGGCGGCTCGGAGGGAGCGGTGGTCCTCGGGGTTACGGGCGAGCCGGAAGAGGTCCAGGCGACCCTCGAACTGGTGCGCTCGATTAAGGGTGAGCCGCCGGTGACGGCGGTGAAGCTCTCCTGCGCCGACTGCGGCCGGCCCTGTGCGATGGTGAAATAGGGAAAAATCGCCGAAAGAACCAAGCAAGACCGGCTGCGGCCGGTCTTGTTGCGTTTCAGAGGAACTGGGTCAGTCCACTCGGAAGCCTCCCAGCCCAACCAGCGCCGCCCCGTAGGTGAGGGTGCCGGCGGCGAGGGCAACGGCGAGAGCAGCCGCGCCGGCAGGGGCGGCAGCGTAGGCGAGGTGGACGGCCACGGCGGCGAGGAGGGTGGCGGCCACGGTCCGCAGCAGGTGCCGGAGGTCAAAGAGGGCGACCGAGAGGTGCCGGAGCGAGGCAAAGTTCAGGAGGCAGCCGAGGATTCCCCCGGCGGCCATGGCGGCGGCGGCGCCGCGGATGCCCACGCCGGGCAGGCCGGTAAGGTAATACAGGGCCGGGAGGGTGAGGGCGTTGGCGAGGGAAATGTTGCGCAGGGGTAGGGCGGTTTGCCCGAGGCCGGTGAGGATGCCGGAGCTGACCTGCTGGAGGTAGATAAAGACGGCTCCGGTGGCGAAGATGGCCAGGGGCTCTCCGGCGGCGGGGGTGCGGAAGAGTACGGTAGTGAGAGGCCGGCTGAGAAGCAGGAGGAAGGCGGTGGTCGGCAGCCCGAGCATATAGGTGTACCGGATCGCCTTGCGGCTTTGGGCCCCCACCTGGCGGCGGTCGCCCCGGGCAGTGGCTTCGGCCACGGCGGGAACCAGGCTGGCGGAGAGCGCCGAGGTGAACACCGAGGGCAGGTGGACCAGGGTGACGGCCACAGCGGCGAGCTGTCCG
>CAZHIT010000048.1:1885-12700 GCA_964533125.1 uncultured Candidatus Sumerlaeota bacterium | reverse complement strand
AATTTCGTCATTTAGGCCAAACAGTTTTCTATTTTTTCCGGGAGTTGATGATTTTGTTCCAGAAATTTATCCAGCGGAAGCGTCTGCGGGAAAGATATACCTTGATGCTCGTTCCCCACGCCAATTCGAGCGTGGCGAGTTTACGGTTTTCCCGCCTCACCGTATATATTACCGCCACCGTTTTAGCCGGGCTGCTGCTCACCGGCGCCGGGTTTACTTATTCCTACCGTCAGATGACCCGTAACATGGACGAGCTTAAGTACCTGCGCCAGGTCAACGGCGAGCAGAAAACCCAGATCGACCAACTGGCGGCCGAAACCAGCGCCATCGAAGCCAACCTGCAGCAGATCGAAGAACTCGACAGCCAGCTGCGTGAGATCATGAAACTGGCGCCCAAAGCGGCAACTTCGGCAGCTTCGGATGCCACCGACGCCACCTTGGCCGATTCCACCCGTCCGGCGACCCAAAGCCGGGTGGTCAGCCGCGGGCGGACCAGCGAATCAGCCGATTTATCGCGACTGCAGCTGCAGCTCGATTCTCTGCAGCAGGAAGTGGCCGCGAGCGCCGCAAGCTTAACCGAGCTTAAAAGCAAAGCGATCAGCCATATGGCTTACCTCGCAGCCAAGCCCACCGGCTGGCCAGCTTCCGGGCGGGTTACCTCGCGCTTTGGCTACCGGCGTTCTCCTATCGGCCGCGGTACCGAGTTCCACGATGGTTTCGATATCGCTGCCGCTTACGGCACGCCCATCGTCGCCACCGGCAGCGGCACGGTCAGCTTCGCCGGCTGGAAGAGCGGCTACGGCTGGACGGTGATTATCAACCACGGCTACGGCTTCCAGACCTTATACGGCCACACCTCGCGGTACAATGTAAAATCGGGCCAAAAGGTCGTCCGGGGGCAGGTCGTCGCCTACATGGGCTCAAGCGGACGCAGCACCGGCACCCATGTGCATTATCAGGTGATGGTTAACGGCCGTATGGTGGACCCGGAACCGTATCTGGGGAAATAGCTTTTTCCGTAACGGATTCATTTTGACCAGGTTTAGCCAGAGGAGGCAGGGTAATGTTTGGGAAAAAGGAGCCGGTAGCAATCAATATGGATAAGATCGATACGATTATCGGCCGGGAAACCGAGATTAAGGGCACCATTTCGGCCAAAGGGGTTATCCGGATTGACGGCCGGGCAGAGGGCCAGGTACTGGTCAGCGGCGATATTCTGGTTGGCGAGACCGCGTTTTTGCTGGCCGAAGTCAAAGCCCGCCACATTACCGTCGCCGGGGAGATCCGGGGGAACGTGGCGGCCGAAGGCAAACTCGAAATTCTCAGTTCCGGCAAGGTCTACGGCGATATCCAGGTGGCCAACCTGGTGATCGGCGAAGGGGCCGTCTTCAAAGGGAAGTGCGAAATGACCGATTCGGGTGCGGCTGCCGGTAAATAAAGCGGCGAAAAATCAATAGGCCTTCCTGCAACCCAGTCCGAGTGATTGGGTTGCTTGCTATCCGGGCTAAATATCGTAATAGAGGAGATGCGAATGCAGATCTTGTTTATCGTCAACCCCAAAGCCGGCCGGGGGAAAGCCCTCTCAATCTGGCCGGGCTTGGCCGGGCGCTTATCGGCCCTGACCGAAGCCCCGGTGGTGCGTTTTACCGAATATCCCGGTCATGCCCGGGAACTGGCGGCGCAGGCGGTAATTGATGGCTTTGGTACGGTGGTCAGTGTGGGCGGCGACGGGACCATCCGCGAGATCATCAACGGTCTGGTTGGCAGCGCCCTCACCTTAGGGGTTATCCCCGCCGGGACCGGCAACGACTTTGCCCGGACCATGACGATCCCGGCTAACCCGGAGGCGGCCCTGGCGCTGCTGCCGGCCAAAACGGTGCGGACCATCGACCTGGGGGTAGTCAACGGCGAGTATTTTGTTAATGTGGGCGGGGTTGGCTTTGACGCCGAAGTGGTCAACGATGTCAACACCAGCCGCTGGCGCCTGCGGGGCGGCGGCGCTTACGCCCTGTCGGTGCTGAAAGTTTTGTGGCAGTACCATCCGGCGCCGGTTCGGATCGAGATTGACGGCCGGATCCAACACGAAACGATTTATATCGCGGCCGTGGCCAACGGGAAATATTACGGCGGCGGGATGATGGTCGCCCCCGGCGCGGTCCCGGACGACGGCCAGTGCGAGCTGTGCCTGGTGAAAAAACTAAGCAAGCTTGGCTTCCTTCGCGCTTTTCCCTCCGTCTTCAAGGGGAAGCACGGCAGCCACCCGGCGGTTTCTTTCGCGCAGGGCCGGGAGATCATCGTCACCAGCGAAATCCCTCTGGTGGTCCACGCCGACGGCGAAATCATCGGCCGGGTCCCGGCGCGCTTTAGCCTCCGCCCCGGGGCGCTGCGGGTGATCGTACCGGCATAAATCCCTACTCCCGCGGTATACTATCGCCGAAGCGGAAGGATAGGAGGGACAGACCATGCGGTTTGCCAGCCGGGTGGCCGCCGGGCAGGAACTGGCCGCGGCGCTGATGTCCTATCGGGAGCAGCGGCCATTGGTCTTGGCGGTACCCCGCGGCGGGGTCGTGGTCGCCTCGCCCGTCGCAAGCGCCCTCGGCAGCCGGTTGGATATCATCATCCCCCGTAAAATCGGCCTGCCGCACAATCCTGAGGTGGCGGTGGCGGCGGTAACCGAAGACGGGACGCTCCTGACCGACCCGGAACTGATCGCGGCCCTGGGGATAACGGAAGATTACCTGGCAGCGGCGTCAGCCGGGCAGCGGGAAGAGATCCGTCGGCGTCGCCGAATCTACTGTGGCGACCGGACCGCCCCTTATCTGCGGGGAGAGACCGTAATCCTGGTGGACGACGGAATCGCGACCGGTCTCACCACCAAGGCCGCCCTGGCGTCGGTTCGCTCTCAGCATCCGGAGCGGATAGTCTTGGCGGTACCGGTGGCTCCGCCGGCCGTCCTGCGCGACTTGCGCCGGCTGGTGGACGAGGTGGTTTGCCTGCTGGCCCCGGAACCGTTTTATGCGGTCGGTCAGTTCTACCGGGAGTTCCCCCAGGTGAGCGATGCCGAGGTGATCCGCCTGCTGCGCCCGGTTGATGCTCCTGGTTACCCGCCAGACCGATCGGATGCGGCTAAAGGCAAAAAATAGAGAGGGACTGCCGCTTGTCGGCAATCCCTCTTGTTTAATCCGCACGCGGGACACCCAATTGGTCGTTTGGGCCTGGGCGGTCATCACCTCCCCCAGTTTCGGGGCCCTAAACTTGGGTTAACTCCGGGGCATTACCGGCAAACAGGTCCCGGATACTCCAGGCGATGGCGTCGGCGATTATCTTGGCTAATTTCATGACCAGGCTTAGGCGCGTGTTCTGCAGGACGAAGTACTCCATGAAACCACCCACGTTAACGATCCCGGTGATGTAAATATTCCCGATTGGCGGCAGGTTCTTGTTCACTCCGGCCCCTGGTTTCAGGGGCCCTTTGCCGACATTGATCACCCCCACGCTTTCCGTCCGCCCCAAGCAGGCGTCAACGGCGATGATAAAGGCATTGGGATGCCGGACGCAGAGTTCATCAATGGTCTGGGTCAGGTTACTGGCGTGCACCGGAAGCTCTAATGTGCCATAGACATGGATGTCGGCCAGGGGCTCATCTTTCAGTCTTGCCCCGATCAGTGGCCCCAGCGCGTCGCCGGTGGAGCGGTCCGTACCGATGCAGAGGATAATCACGGGTTGGCCGGGAGCAAGCCCCGTATCCCGGTACATCAAACCCAGCGCCAGCCGCAACCGCCGGATGGCCAGCGGATCATCCACACTGACCTTGGCCTCATCAGCGAAAACGAAGTGATCTTCGGCCTGCTGGTGGAAGCTTTTCGGCATCCGGTTACCCCCTGTCACTTCTGTTCGCCGCGCTTAGTTAAAGTATATGAGGATTGGGTAATAATATGCGCCGGGGAGGGCTTTTCATCCCCGGCCTCCCCGTAGCCGCGGCAGGAAAACCAGCGCTGGGGTACGAACTAGTCAGCAGACAGAGAGGAGAGGGGACAGCACCGTGGATTTACTGGATACTCTGTTGGTTTCGGGCACTTTTCTCCTGATCGGCGAAAGGGTCCTCAAACTGGCGGCCACCGCCGTCCTGGCTAAACTCGCTCTGCGGTTCGGGACGGTGCTGATCGATAAGGTATTTCACCCGCCGCTTAAAGACCGCAAGCCGTACTGGGAAGAGAAAAAGGCCAAAACCTTGAGTTCCCTGCTTAAGAGCATCCTCCGCTACTCGGTGTATTTCTTCACCGTGCTCATCGTGCTGGAGTTGTTTAAGCTGCCGACGGCCTCCATTCTGACCGGGGCCGGGATTATGGGCCTCGCGGTCGGTTTCGGGGCGCAGAACCTGGTTCGGGACGTCATCACCGGGTTCTTCCTCATTTTCGAAGACCAGTTTGCCATCGGCGACTATATCGGTGCGGCCGGGGTGGAGGGGATCGTGGAGGAAGTCGGGTTCCGCGCTACCCGCATCCGGGATTTCGGTGGCCAGCTGCACATCATCCCCAATGGCAGCATCGACAAAGTCAGCAATTTCTCCAGCGGCAATATGCGGGTAATGGTGGAGATTAGTATCGCCTACGAGGAGAGCATCGACCAGGCAAGCCAGGTATTGGCTGAGGTGTGCCAGTCGATGGCGGCGGAGAACCCGCATATCGTGGAAGGCCCCCAGGTACTGGGGGTGCAGGAGTTAAGCGATTCGGGTGTGCGGTTACTGCTATGGGCCAAGACTCATCCGATGGAGCAGTGGAGCGTAGCCCGGGAACTTAGGCGGCGGGCCAAAGAACGCCTGGACCAGGCCGGGATCCAGATTCCCTACCCGCATACGGTCATTATCCCGTTTCCCCGGTCCGGGTCAAAGCCGGGTCGCGTCAACACAGGGGAGGAGGATGAGCGGAATGGATAAATTCCAGGTCGGTGATATCGTGCAGATGCGCAAAGCCCATCCCTGCGGGAGTGATAAATGGGAGATCACCCGCACCGGCATCGACTTTGGCTTAAAATGCCAGGGCTGCGGCCGGCGGGTGATGATTCCGCGCCCGAAGTTCGAAAAAGGGGTAAAAGCGATCGTCTCCCCGGCGCCGCGGGTGAACAATTGACAAATATTTCGCCCAAACGCCCGCTCCGGCAATTTTGTCATTGAAAGGAAAAGTGAATAGTGTTATAATGTATTGGCATATCGTCCACATATGCTTTCCACCCTGCTCCATGTTTAGCATGGGGCCGCTTAGTCCGAAGGGAGGAGGTGAACAGCGTGCACGCTTACGAAACCCTGTTTATTTTGAAGCCGGATTTGGAAGCCGAGAAAATGGAAGCAGCGATTGAAAAATTCAAGACGCTGATCGTCAATGATGGTGGGACCATCGTCTCGGTCGAAAAATGGGGAAAACGTAGGCTGGCCTACATCATCAATGACTATCAGGAAGGGTACTATGTGTTGATTAATTTCAACGCTAACCCGGGAGCCGCGCTCGAACTCGAGCGGGTCCAGAAGATAGCCGATGAGGTCATCCGCTTCATAACGATCCGTAAAGACGAATAAGTTAGGTGGTGTGACGGATGCTGAACAAGATTATCCTGATCGGTCGCTTAACCCGGGACCCGGAGCTGCGTTATACCCCCACCGGGACTGCTGTGGCCAATTTCACGATTGCCGTGGACCGGCAGTTTCAGACGAAGCAAGGGACCAAGGAAACCGACTTCATCGATATCGTTGTCTGGCAGAAGCAAGCCGAAATCTGCGCTAACCACTTAGGCAAGGGTCGCCTGGTGGCCGTGGAGGGCCGGCTGCAAATCCGCACCTATGATACGCAGGAAGGTCAGCGCCGCAAGGTAGCGGAAGTAGTGGCCGAGAATGTCCGCTTTTTGGACTGGCCCAAAGACGTCCAGGCGGTCGGTGAAGAAGCCGGCAGCTTTGGCGGCAGCTTAAATGCTTCCGGGGACGACCTGCCGTTTTAGCGCCCATTGCCTGCTGCTGACCCATAGAGACCAGCGGTGGGAGTGATTTTTGAGCTTGGCAAGGGGGAAACGAAAGTGAAAAGAGAGCGGAACAAACGGCCCAAGAAAAGGGTCTGTAGTTTCTGCGTCGATAAGGTCGCCAGCATCGACTACAAAGAGCTGGGCAAACTGAAGAAGTACACCACGGAACGGGGCAAAATCCTTCCCCGGCGAATCTCCGGCAACTGCGCGAAGCATCAGCGGCAGTTGACCCTGGCCATCAAGCGGGCCCGGGCCATCGCCCTGCTACCCTTCACCGCCGAATAGCGCTAGCAAAAATGGGGCAACGATAAATTGCCCCATTTTTACTATTTATGGTAAGTTCTCCGCCAGAAGGAGAACCCCGGTTGCTGCCGAATAATTACCGTAGAGGCATTAAACCGGCGGGAAGGGCGGAGAGCGGGACGGGGGCAAGCGCTTACCGGGAGGGATTAGCCAGCGATGGACACCGATCCCCGTGCCCTGTTGATGTGGTTGTTGAACCTCGTCCTTTGCCTGGCCCTGGCCTGGTACAATCTGCCCGCTGCCCTGCTCGCGTTTCTCGGCAGCGGTCTCTTTCTGGTTATCACCCGCCGGACCGGCGCCCAGCTTAAACCCCCGCTTCCCCCGGACCCCGGTACTCGCCGGCGGACCTGGTTCCACCGGGAAGGGCTCGCCCTGCCCGATGCCCCCGTCTGGCTCCAGTCCCCGCGGCTGCCGCCGAAGGGAAGCCCGGCCGCCGCCCTGCTGCAGGTGGATAATTTCGATGAAGTATTGCAAAGTACGCCGCCTGAATCCCGGCCGCAGCTGAGCGCGGAGATCGACCGCTTATTGAATGCCTGGGCCGCCGGGGCCGGGATTTACCTGCAAAAATACGCCGAAGACAAGTATTTCGCTTTAATGGGCGAGCGGGCCCTCCGGCTCTGCCGGGATAACCAATTTGCCATCCTCGACCAGGTACGCGCCATCAATGCCGGCAACCTGTACCCGGTGACCTTAAGCATCGGGGTCGGCGCCGGCTATGCCGAAGCCCTGGAGCTAAGCGATGCGGCTCAAGCCAGCCTGGAACTCGCCACCGGGCGGGGCGGCGACCAGACGGTGGTGAAAGCCGCCGACGGTTTTGCCTTTTTCGGCGCCCGCACGGCAGCTACCGAAGCCCGGTCGCCGGTCAAGGCGCGGGCCGTGGCCCAAGCATTAGCCGAACTGATCCGGGAAGCGGAGCAGGTCTTCGTTGCTGGTCACGTGGCGCCGGATCTGGATTCGCTCGCCGCTGCTCTTGGGATAGTAGCGATATGTCAGAGCCTGGGGCGGGAGGCAAGGATCGTAATAGAGGCGGACGACCTGCCGCCTGGGCTCCCGCCGCCGGGTTTTATTCCCCGGGAAATAGCCGCCGCGCGGTTTATCCCGCCCGGGGCGGCGGTGCGGCGCGCAGGCCCCGGTACCCTGCTGGTGGTGGTCGACGTCAATCGGGCGGACCGCTTGCCGGCGCCGGGATTGCTGCCGCTCTCGCCTCAGCGGGTGGTCATCGACCATCACCGGCGGAGCGAAGCAACTTTTCCGGATATTCTGCTGCCTTATATCGAACCCCACGCCTCCTCGACCGCCGAACTGGTGACCGAGTTGATCCAATACCTCCCCGTCACCGTTAATCTCGTCCCCTGGGAGGCGACTATCCTGCTGGCCGGGATCGCCCTGGATACGAAGAACTTCTCAATTCAGACCGGCGCCCGGACTTTTGCTGCGGCCGCTTATCTGCGCCGCGCCGGCGCCGAGCCCCTAACCGTGCGGGATTGGCAACGGGATGATCTGGCCGGTTTTGGCCGGCGCATGGAGGTCTTCCGGCGGGCGGAAGTGATCTGCGGCCGGGTGGTGCTCGGCGTCTACCCGGAGCCGAACACGGAGGCGCAGGTTCTGGCAGCGCGGGCGGCGGACGACCTGCTGAATATCCGGGGGATCGGGGCCGCCTTGGTCCTCTGTCCGACCAAGGGCGGCGTACTGGTGAGCGCCCGCTCATTGGGGGATTTCAATGTCCAGGTGATGCTGGAGCGCCTGGGCGGCGGCGGCCATCTGATGGGGGCCGGCGCTTTTCTGGCCGGGTGCGACCTGGCCGCAGCCAAAGCGAAGGTCAGCGCGCTGGTAGCCGAGTTTTGTGAAGGAGGGGAAGAGTTGTGGAGGTAATTCTCAAGGCCGATGTGAAGTCTCTGGGTAAAGCGGGGGATAAGGTCAAGGTTTCCGACGGGTACGCGCGGAACTTCCTCTTTCCCCGGAATCTGGCACTGGAGGCCACCGCGGGCCAGGTGCGGGCGCTGAAGAACACCAAGAGTGTGGAGGAAGTCAAGCAGCAGAAAATTTTGGACGAAGCCCGCAAAACGGCCGCCCGTTTGCAGCAGACCGCAGTTACGGTCAAGACCCGGGTGGGTGAGGGCGGCAAGCTGTACGGTTCGGTCACGAACAAGGACGTCGCCGAAGCGATTGAGCAGGTGAGCGGGATCGTCATCGATAAGCGGAAGGTCGAAATTAAGGAGCCGATTAAGGCACTGGGTACATACGCGGCGGTGGTCCGGATCCATCCGGAGTATGCCGCTGAGGTCCAGGTGAATGTAGTCGAGGCATAAGGAGGACAACCCATGAAGTTTTCGCTGAAAAGTCTGGCGTTCGGCCCGAAGTCCAGTTTACCGGAAAAGCTCTCCGCCGAAGAACAGGCGCAGCGGCAGGTAACGGCGATCTACTCCCTGCTCGCCAATATCTTCGGGACCGACAAGCTGATTTTAAAAGCCGGCAAGCTGGAGGCGCTGAACGGGATGCGTTCGGCGGTTCTGGAAGAGCGGATCCTGGCTCTGCAGAAGATCATTTTTGAGGATCCGACCCTGGACAAGCGGCCGGCGAAAACGGATATCCCCCGGGTGATCGGTGAGATCGAGGATGAATTGGCCGATATCCTGGCCCGCAAGTCGGTGGAAGACCGGCTGGAAAAGAAGATTGCCGAGCGGATGCAGTCGCGGCACGAAGACTACTTAAAAGAAATCAAGATGCAGATTGTTAAGGAAGACAGCGGGCCAGAAAATGCTCAGACGCTGAAAAAATACGCGATCCTCGAAAAATTGGAGCACCGGAAGCTGTCGCGATCGGCCATGGAGGTGCTCCGGCCGGGGAGCCTGGCCGAGGTGATCGGGCAGGAGCGGGCGATTAAGGCTGCGCTCTCCAAACTGGCTTCGCCATATCCCCAGCACGTGCTCCTCTACGGTCCGCCTGGCGTAGGCAAAACCACCGTCGCCCGGCTGGCCCTCGAGGAAGCGAAAAAGCTCCGGCACAGCCCCTTTGCCAAGGATGCCCCCTTCATCGAAGTGGACGGGGCGACCCTGCGCTGGGACCCAAGGGAAGTGACCAACCCGCTTTTGGGCTCAGTGCACGACCCCATCTACCAGGGCGCCCGCAAGGACCTGGCGGAAGGCGGCGTACCGGAGCCGAAAACCGGTCTGGTAACCGAGGCCCACGGCGGAGTGCTGTTCATCGACGAGGTCGGCGAACTGGACGCCATCCTGCAAAACAAATTGCTGAAGGTGCTGGAGGACAAACGGGTGATGTTTGATTCCTCCTATTACGACCCCCATGACCCCAACATCCCCAAGTACATCCGCAAGCTGTTTGAAGAAGGGGCCCCGGCGGACTTCATCCTCATCGGCGCAACGACGCGGGACCCGTCGGAGATCAGCCCCGCCATCCGCTCCCGCTGCGCCGAAGTGTTCTTTGAGCCCCTGACCCCGACCGACATCCAGGCCATCGTGACCGCCGCCGCGGGAAGACTGGGCGTCGATTTAGACGATAAGACCAGCGAGGTCATCAGCGAATACACCATCGAGGGCCGCAAAGCGGTGGGGATTCTGGCGGACTGCTACGGCCTGGTCCTGTACCGGCGCAAAGACGGCGAACCCCTGCGTGAGGGGGAGAGAATCCGGATTACCGCCGACGATGTGTACGAGGTAGTGCAATCCAGTCGTCTCTCGCCCTATGTCAGTCAGAAAGCCAGCCCCGGGGCGGCGGTGGGCAAGATTTTTGGCCTGGGGGTGGCCGGCTTCCTTGGGTCGGTCCTGGAGATCGAAGCCGTGGCCTTCCCGGCCAAAGAGGCCGGCAAGGGACACCTGCGGTTTAACGAGACGGCCGGCAGTATGGCCAAGGATTCGGCCTTTAACGCCGCTTCGGTGGTGCGGAAGGTAACCGGCCAGGAAATCGCCAATTACGATGTTCATGTAAACATCATCGGCGGCGGACGCATCGACGGACCTTCCGCCGGGGTAGCAATCCTGCTCGCCATCATCAGCGCCATCCAGGAGCGGCCCATCCACCAGGATATCGCGGTTACCGGCGAAGTATCCATCCGGGGGCAGGCGAAGGCGGTGGGCGGGATTTTTGAGAAGATTTACGGGGCCAAGCAAGCCGGCATCCGGGAAGTCTTCGTCCCCAGAGAAAACGAAAAAGATGTGCCGGTTGGCCTAAAAGGCATTACGGTTACGCCGGTGGCGACGGTGGAAGAGATGCTGGACCGGGTTTTCGCCGGTATGACCCCGGCCAGAACGGACGAACTAAGCGCCGGTTAGAGGAGTGAGGAGATGAATCAGCTCCTGGAGAGAATACCTCCCCAGAATTTAGACGCCGAGCAGTCGGTGCTGGGCGCCGTCTTAATCGAGCGGGACGCCATCGCCAAGGTCATGGAGATCCTCAAGCCGGAAGACTTCTACCGGGAGGCCCACGGGCAAATCCTCCAGGGCGTAGCCAATCTGTTTGAGCACGGAGAAGCGGTGGACCTGGTCA
>CAZHIT010000048.1:1659-1875 GCA_964533125.1 uncultured Candidatus Sumerlaeota bacterium | reverse complement strand
CACCGAAGAACTGCGGCGGCAGGGGAACCTGGAGCAGGTGGGCGGCGCCGCTTACCTCGCGTCCCTGGCTGGCGCTGTCCCCACCGCGGCGAATGTGGAGTTTTACGCCCGGATTGTGGAAGAGAAGAGCGTTCTCCGCAAGCTCATCTCGGGCGCCACCGGGATCGTCGCCGCCGGTTACGACGGTAAGGACGAGGTGGAATACATCCTCGATAT
>CAZHIT010000048.1:0-1649 GCA_964533125.1 uncultured Candidatus Sumerlaeota bacterium | reverse complement strand
GGCCGAGCAGACCATCTTCAGCATCGCCCAGCGGCGCAGCCTCCGAAGCTTTGCCAGCATCAAGACGGTCCTAGCCGAAACCTTTGAACGGATTGAGCATCTGTATTCCAATAAGGGCGGGGTTACCGGCGTGCCTACTGGGTTTAAGGACTTAGACCAACTCACCTCCGGCCTCCAGCCTTCGGAACTGATCATCATCGCCGCCCGCCCATCGATGGGTAAGACAGTCCTCTGCCTGAATATCGCTCGCAACGCGGCCATCAACAGCAAGGTTCCGGTAGCGATCTTCAGCCTGGAGATGTCACGGGACCAGCTGGCCCAGCGGATGCTCTGCGCCGAGGCCCGGGTAGACGGCCAGCGGCTACGCACCGGGTACCTGACCGAATCGGACTGGCCGAAACTGGCCGACGCACTCGGACGCCTGAGTGAAGCGCCCATCTACATCGACGACAGCCCCGGGGCCACGGTCATCGAAATCCGCTCCAAGGCCCGCCGCATTAAGGCCGAACACGGACTGGGTCTGGTAATCATCGATTACATGCAGTTGATGAGTTCCTCTAACCGGAAGAGTGAGAACCGCCAGCAGGAGATTTCCGAGATTTCCCGCTCGCTCAAATCCCTCGCCCGCGAGCTGAATGTCCCGGTGCTGGCGCTCTCCCAGCTCAGCCGGGCGGTGGAAAACCGGCCCGAAAAGCGCCCTATGCTCTCCGACCTGCGCGAATCGGGCGCCATCGAGCAGGACGCCGATGTGGTGGCCTTCATCTACCGGGATGAGTATTACAACCCGGAGAGCGACAAGAAGGGCGTCGCCGAACTGATCGTAGCCAAGCAGCGTAACGGCCCGACCGACAAGATCGAGCTGACCTTCCGCAAGGAACTCTCCCGCTTTGAGGACCTGTCGCGTTTCCAGCCGCCGGCGTAACCCGGGCGGCAGATGCTTCCGGTTGTTCAGCCGGTACGGGATAACCCTCAGCGGAGGACAAAAGCGATGGACCTCTTTTTGGGAAATAATGCCTCAGGCGGCCAGATGGCCGCCTGATTTATACCCCGGCGGGGGCCCGGGGGGCCGGTGCCGCCGGGGGATGGGGATAGTCGGTGGCTAGACCCGGAGAACATTCAGACGCCGCAGCGCAACCAGTACACCCGAAGCGAACCGCCGGACGGAAAGGCTCAACCGTCCCAGGTCGATTGGTTTGTGACCGAGGTGGAAGGGTTTGCTTCGGCCGGGGAAATTGCCTTCGGGGAGTAATAAAGGGGCTTTGGGCGGGATAAGCTATTGCCGCCGGGCTGCGGGGGCAAAAGGCGAATAATAACCTTCTGTTTCCCTGCAATATTCAGCCTTGCGTTGACTTAGCCCGGTCCTTCTGCTATTATTGTATTGGCATTGGTCAAGTACCGTCTGCTCATCCCGGGGTGGTGCAGCACGGAATAACCGGGGAGGGTAAAAGATGTCCGCTATTGTCATTGTCGGCGCCCAGTGGGGTGACGAAGGCAAAGGGAAGATTACCGATTACCTGGCGCGGCACGCCGATGTGGTTGTCCGGTACCAGGGAGGCAACAACGCCGGCCACACGGTGGTAGTGGACGGACAACAGTTTAAGCTGCACCTGATTCCTTCCGGTATCCTCTATCCGGACAAAATGTGTATT
>CAZHIT010000047.1:9985-12759 GCA_964533125.1 uncultured Candidatus Sumerlaeota bacterium | reverse complement strand
ACTTTTCCTGCCGCTAAGATGTGTCTGAGCGAAATTATGTAAACCAACTGATCTACGCGAGGCTTATCTGCTTATCTTTTTTGGTCTAATGACGTCGCTGGGGAGGTAATCATGCTCCAGGCAGTAGTTTACGTGCCCTGTGCTCCTCCCTTTGCCAATCGAAAACCCGATACTTCCTGGAATGAGGACGCACTGCGCATAAAAAGTCAGCTTCAACAAGATACGAAGATGACGGGAGACCGGACTACTATTGACGCGAAAGGGTAGAGCGGCTGGGGACGCGATTGCCGCGTCGGCCTGCGGGCCTCCTCGCAAAGACGTGATCCAAACTCAGTCCTTGTCAACCGGTATTGCGCAGGAGCGCAATAGAGGATTTGGGTTGCAGCGCAATGTTCCACGTGGAACATTACTAGCCAGCAGAACTCAGGCTGCACTATCGATTCTGTCCTTGCGGTTCCTGTGTTTGCCTGACTTTAGCAATAAACAATAAGCAGGACGAGATTCGCTGACTTAGTACATGGTATTTCAGTTCACTCCCCATCCAACGCCACCGCCCGGAGAAGAGCATCTTTCTGCGGTTTGCCTCCCCCGGTCTAGAAGTGCATTCCAACATCAATACGAGCCGCCACGCTTCTTGACAACGCGGCAAATATGGCAAGCCTCTTACCAGGCTTTGTCAGCTGACATTGGTGTACTGGTGAAGGGATAGCCATATTGCTTCGTCTAAGGCTCCTCGTAATCACGTAATTTAAGGATCTAACCGCTCTCACCTATAGTCATCTAGTGATCGGCGGCTGATGAATGCGTCTTTTACTTGTGCGCATAATTACGAATACGTAAGCAAACATCCCCGACATTAGCCGGGGATGTTCTTACAGCTTCTATGTTCCATGCGATTGGGTAAGGGCACTTTTGTCATCCTTCACAAATTAAGGCTATACCGTAAACGGATGTTTACCACCCGCATTACCCGTCGTTACCGGCTCCTCAGTTTTAACCAGAATCCCCAGCAAACGCTCCAAATCCTCATCCCCATAGTAGTCAATCATTATCTTTCCCTGTTTCCGGCCCGGTTGAATCCGGACGAGCGTTCCTAAGTGTCGTTTTAATGTATCTTCCAGTTCCACTATATAATCCGGTGTCCGCTCGCGCGTTTTTGTTCCACGTGGAACATTAGGTTGCGGCGTCGCGACATTGCTGACCGCGCTCTCCACCTGCCGCACGGACAACCCTTCCTGGACGATGCGTTCTGCCATCTTCACCTGCTCTTCAGAGCTGGCCAGCCCGAGCAGCGCTTTGGCGTGACCGGCGGTGATGACGTTGCTACTCAGTTTAGCCTTGACCGATTCGGGTAGAACCAGCAGGCGCAGGGTATTGGCTACCTGCGGCCGGCTCTTCCCCACCCTTTGCGCCAGCGCTTCCTGGGTCAGGCCTAGGGTAGTCTGCAGCTTTTGATAGGCTACGGCCTCTTCCAGCGGGTTTAAATTCTCCCGCTGCAGATTTTCGACCAGGGCGATCTCCATCAGCTTCTGGTCATCAACTTCCCGGACCACCGCCGGGATGTTGGCGAGGCCGGCCATCCGCGCCGCCCGCCAGCGCCGCTCGCCGGCAATTATCTCATACTTATTATCTATTCGGCGCACGATAATGGGCTGAATGACGCCGTGCTCCCGGATGGACTCGGTCAGCTCCTCCAGCTTTTCGGCATCAAACTCGTGGCGCGGCTGGTAGCGGTTAGGAGTGAGTTCATCCAACTCCAGCCGGACGACCTGCTCCCCCTCGCCCGCGCTGATGTCAGTAATCAGCGCCTCCAGGCCTTTACCGAGTACCTTCTTCGGCACGTTCAATCACTTCCTTCGCCAGTTCGTTGTATACCTCGGCGCCGCGTGACTTTGGGTCGTAGGTGATAATCGGTTTGCCGTGGCTGGGCGCCTCACTCAGGCGGACATTGCGGGGAATGAGGGTCTGATACACCTGGTGCCGGAAATACCGCTTCACCTCGTCCACAACCTGAATCGAAAGATTGGTTCGGGCGTCAAACATGGTCATCACCACTCCCTCAATCGCGAGCGACGGATTTAAGTGCTTCTGAACCAGTTTGACGGTATTAATGAGTTGGCTCAAGCCCTCCAGGGCGTAATACTCGCATTGGATCGGGATCAGCAGCGAGTCAGCCGCCGTCAGGGCATTCAGGGTCAGCAGCCCGAGTGAAGGGGGACAGTCAATCAAAAGAAAATCGTATTTTACCTTCACTTCTTCCAGGGCCCGCTTCAGGCGGTGCTCCCGGGATATCAGCGGTACCAACTCAATTTCGGCCCCGGCCAGGCGGATGGTCGAAGGGATGATATCCAGGCGCGGTAAATTGGTTGGGTGAATCACGGAACTGACGGCGTAATCATTAATCAGGGCGTCGTAAATGCAAGCCTTGGCCGTCTTTTTGTTCACGCCCAAGCCGCTGCTCATATTACCCTGCGGGTCGATATCCACCGCCAGCACTTTACGGTCGTACGCCGCGAGGCAGGCCGCCAGATTCACCGCCGTCGTCGTCTTCCCTACGCCGCCCTTTTGGTTGGCAACCGCGATAATCTTCCCCATGTCTTCACCCCGCCCTGCCTATCCATGAAGTACCAATTCGCTTCTGATGTTTATCTTCCTGCTGCTCGGCTCTTAACCGCCATCGGCAAAAAAGAAAAGGGAGCTGAGGCCATCCCCCGTCCCCTAAACTCCGGTTTTATCGTGCACCGTCGGGACCCGGATATGCAATTCCAGAAAAC
>CAZHIT010000047.1:0-9948 GCA_964533125.1 uncultured Candidatus Sumerlaeota bacterium | reverse complement strand
ATGTTCAATCCGGCTTCCCGCATGGCCTTGACCGTCGTCTTCAGTGCATTTAAGTAGATCCGGATATCTTTGACCACCCGGATAATCCGTTTCGGCTTGTGGATGGGAATTATTTTAGCTTCGGCCTCTTTCTTCTTCCCTCCCGCCAAGATCTCTTCCACCATCTCCTCCGTTTGCCGCACGGTGAGTAGTTTCTCCTGGACATCCTTGACGATCTGGCCTTGCTGCGCTTCATCGGTAAGTTTAAGCAGAGCGCGGGCGTGCCGCTCAGTAAATATTTCCTGGGAAATAAGCTGGCGGACCTCCTTCGGTATTTTCAGGAGGCGCAGCTTGTTGGCGATGGCCGACTGGCTGCGGCCGACCCGTTTGGCCAAGTCCTCCTGCGTGACGCCAAACTCCCGCAGCACCTGGGCGTAGCCCTCGGCTTCTTCGAAATAGCTCAGATCCGCCCGCTGCAAGTTTTCGACCAGGGCGATGACCGCGGCTTCCTTGGCTGCCACCTGGCGGATGATGGCCGGGATTTTCTCCAGCCCGGCCATGGCCGCCGCCCGCAGGCGACGCTCGCCGGCGACCAGTTCATAGCCTAAGCTGGTGCGCTGGACGATAACCGGCTGAATCACCCCGAGTTCCTTAATCGACTGGCTCAGTTCGGTTAGCTCCCCCGTACTGAAGCTTATCCGCGGCTGATAAGGACTGGGTTTGATATCTCTGATGGGGATACTTTTTAACTCTTCGGTCTTGCCCGCCGCATCGCGCCCGCCCAGGCCTTTAAAGAACAGGTCCACGCCATCACCCCTTTCCCGCATCTAGGGTATTCGACAAATAACTGCTCCTTCCTGCCCAAAAACCGCCTTACGGCGGTCTTCATTGTTTGAGCGGTTTCTTTTGGGGCATCCCCGGTTTGCGGGGATAAGCCGCCGGGGTGGCTTTGATCTTGCGGATGGCAATGAGCTTGCGCCGGATATCGCTGTGCGGCAGGGCGACCTCGACGATCGTGTCCACCGCCCCGCCCAGTAACCCGATGGCGTACCTGGCTTCGTTTAGTTCTTCCTCAACGTCGCTGCTTTTCATCGCGATGACCAGACCGCCGGTCCGGACCAAGGGCAGAGCGTACTCGGCTAAGGGGATCATATCGGCGACCGCCCGCGAGACGGCATAGTCGTAAGCTTCCCGGTGCTTAGGGTCCCGCCCGGCTTCCTCCGCCCGGGCGTTCACCAGTTGAACCTCGATTTCCAGGGCCTGGCAGAGCTGCCGCAGGAACTCGATCTTTTTCGCCGTCGCATCCAGTAAGGTCAGGCGCAGCTCCGGCAGCACGAGCTTCAGCGGGATCCCGGGAAAACCGGCGCCGGTCCCGATGTCAATCAGTTTACCGGCCGGCCCGGTGATGAGCCGTGCCACGGTCAGGGAATCCAGATAGTGCTTGACTACGACTTCCGGCGGGGCCGTGATACTGGTCAGATTGATCTTCTTGTTCCACTCCTGCAACCAGCGCAAGTACAAATCAAACTGCTCTAACTTGGCCGCATCCAA
The DNA here is from genome assembly GCA_964533125.1 of uncultured Candidatus Sumerlaeota bacterium. GTDB lineage: Bacteria > Bacillota > SLNR01 > SLNR01 > JBMNPB01 > CAZHIT01. The sequence continues at coordinate 8,418 of CAZHIT010000047.1, read as the reverse complement.
CTCCAGGCCGAATTCTGCCGCTCCGGTTGTTAGCCACTCAAACGCCTCATCCACTTGCCCCACCCTCTTTTGGCTGTCTTTGGCGCCGGCCATGCTCCAGCGCTACCAGCAAAATCGCAATATCCGCCGGGGTTACCCCGGAAATACGGGAGGCCTGGCCCACGGAAAGCGGCCGGATCTCCTGCAAACGCTGCTTTGCCTCCGTAGAAAGACCCCGGATGGCCAGATAGTCAATATCGGCCGGTAGGTGTTTGCCTTCCATTTTTTGGTATTGAGCGATGCCTTCCCGCTGCTTCTGGATGTACCCGGCGTACTTAACCTGAATCTCCACCTGCTCAGAAATCTCGGGGTGTAAATCCGTCGGTATCCCGGCGGCAGCCATTATTCTCTGTAAAGCCCCATAACTGATTTCCGGCCGCTTCAGCAGTCCGAGCAGCGGAATCCCGCTTTGGATTACCGTGGTCCCCTCTGCCAGCATCGCCTGCTGTACTGCCGGGGACGGAGCCAGTATGGTCGCTTCCAGATTGGTTATCGCTGCCTCAATGCTGGCCATCTTTTGCCGGTAACGCTGATAACGGTCCGCAGTAACTAAGCCCACTGCATAACCTTTTTCAGTCAGGCGCTGGTCGGCGTTGTCCTGGCGCAGCAGCAAACGGTACTCCGCCCGGGAAGTCAGCATCCGGTACGGCTCGTTTACCCCTTTAGTCACCAAATCGTCGATCATCACCCCGATATAGGCCTCGGAGCGGTCCAGAATCAGCGGTTCTTTACCCTGCACCGCGAGCGCCGCGTTGATGCCGGCCATCAAACCTTGGGCGGCCGCTTCTTCGTAGCCGGAGGTCCCGTTAATCTGCCCGGCCGAGTATAAGCCCCGGATAGCCTTCAACTCCAAACTGGGCAGGAGCTGGGTGGGAATGATGTAGTCGTATTCAATGGCGTAGCCCGGGCGCAGCATCTCGGCCCGCTCCAGCCCCGGGATCGTCCGCAGCATCTGCAGCTGGACATCCTCCGGCAGGCTGGTGGAGAGGCCGGCGACATACATCTCGTCCGTCTGCCACCCCTCCGGCTCCAAAAAAATCTGGTGGCTCGCCTTATCGGCAAAGCGCACAATTTTCGTCTCAATCGATGGACAGTATCTGGGCCCAGTGCTGGTAATCGCCCCAGTATACAGCGGAGCCCGGTGCAGGTTGTCGCGAATGATCTGATGAGTCGCTTCGGTGGTGTAGGTCAGCCAGCACGGAAGCTGCGCCGGCAACTCTTCCAGAGGGTCAAACGAAAAATACAAGGGTTCCGCATCCCCCGGCTGCACCAGCATCCGCGAAAAATCTACCGTCTGGCCGTCCACCCTGGGCGGCGTCCCGGTCTTAAACCTTCCAACATCTACCCCATGCCGACGCAGGTCGTCGGATAAGCCGTGGGCGGCCAGTTGACCGTTGGGGCCCCCGCTGTACTGGACGTCGCCGATAATGATCCGGCCCTCCAGATAGGTCCCCGTGGTCAGCACTACCGCCTTGGTCCGAAACTCAAGCCCGCTCTTGTTCTGAACCCCGGTGATCCTGCCGTCCTCCACAACCAGGGCGTCGATCGAGGTCTGCTTGATATCCAGATTAGGCTGCTGCTCCAGCACCCGCCGCATTTCCCGCTGGTACCATTTCTTATCGGACTGCGCCCGCAGCGCCTGCACCGCCGGGCCTTTGCCGGTGTTCAGGCGCCGGATTTGCAGCCGGGTCCGGTCGGTAAGCTTACCCATCTCGCCCCCGAGCGCGTCAACCTCCCGCACCAACTGGCCTTTGGCCGGCCCCCCCACCGAAGGATTGCAGGGCATTAAGGCGATATTCTCCAGGCTAAGGGTCGCAATCAGCGTCCGGCACCCCAGGCGGGCCGCCGCCAGCGCCGCTTCACAACCGGCATGGCCGGCTCCGACGACGATTACATCATATTCACCGGCCACAAAAGCCATTGTATTCACCCCGTTCGTCACTTGCCCAGGCAAAAGCGGGCAAATATCTCATCCAAGAGCGATTCTCCCGCCGTTTCGCCGGTTATCTCCCCCAGCTTATCCCAGGCGGCCCGGATGTCGATCACTACGATGTCCGCCGGCACCCCCACCGCTGCCGCCTTGGCCCCGTTGGTCAAATAGCCGTGTGCCGACTCCAGCGCACTCTGGTGGCGCAGGTTACCGATGAGGGTATCCTCCCCCTTTTGGGCTTTCCCGGCGTACACCAGTTCGGTTATTTTTTGCTCCAGCGCTTCTACCCCACCTTCCCGGACGGACAAGCGGAGAATATCAGCCCCCGGGAGCATGGCCCGGATGGCGGCGTCTTCAACTTTATCCATGCCCAGGTCGGTCTTGTTTACCAGCACCAGCGCCGGCTTCGCCGCCAGTTCCAGAGCAATCTCCCGGTCCTCGGCCGTAATCCCGGCGGCGTCGTCAAGGACAAAGAGGACTAAGTCCGCCCGCCGGATCGATTCCCTGGCCCGCTCTACCCCAATTTGTTCCACCGCGTCTGCGGCATGGCGGATTCCGGCGGTATCGATAATCTTAAGCGGAATGCCCCCCAGATTATAGCTTTCTTCGATCAAATCCCGGGTGGTGCCGGGTATTTCGGTCACGATAGCCCGGTTTTCCCGCAACAGGGCATTAAGGAGCGAGGATTTACCCACATTGGGCTTACCGGCAATCACCGTCGCCAGGCCCTCCCGCAATATCCGCCCAGTCGAGGCAGTCGCAAGCCAGCACTCCACCTCGGCCGCCATTGCCGCTAGCTTGTCCTGAATCTCGCTTAAAGACACCTCCGGAATCTCCTCGTCCGGAAAATCCAAAACCGCTTCAACAAAAGCGATCAGTTCCAGCAATTCAGCCCGCATCGCTTTGATCCTGCCCGACAGCCGGCCGGAGAGTTGCCCCACCGCCTGGCGCAGGCTTAGCTCCGTCTTCGCCCGGATGATGTCGATGACTGCCTCGGCCTGGACCAGGTCGATCCGGCCGTTTAAGAAGGCCCGCTTGGTGAACTCCCCCGGTTCGGCCAGACGCACACCCTCCCGGAGGACCGCCGCCATGATCTGCCGTAATGGCACCAGACCGCTGTGGCAGTTGATTTCGACCGTGTCCTCGCGGGTATAGGTGCGGGGGGCGAGCATAACCGTGACCAGGACCTCATCGATCCATTCCCCCGGCGCCGTACCCCGTATGTGCCCGTAGTACACCCGGTGGCTCTCCCACTCCGCCTTCCTGCCTGCGGGAACAAAGACCCGTTCCAGCACCTGGAGGGCGTCCGGGCCGCTCACCCGGATAATACCAATACCCCCTTCGCCCAAGGGGGTAGAAATAGCCGCAATCGTCGCGTTAGGTTCCATGCTTGCCACCCCGGTAATGAAAACCCATCAGCCCCAGGCTACCGGGTTTCTTTCTTGGCTAAAATCACAATTTTCCGGAAAGGCTCTTCCCCCTGGCTGTGGGTGGTCACAAAGGGGTGGTTTTGCAGGGTGGAGTGGATTACCTTCCGCTCCGGCGCACTCATCGGCTCTAGCACAATGCTCTCCCCGCTGCGCCGCACCCGCTCCGCCAAGCGCCCGGCTAAGTCCACCAGCACTTCTTCCCGGCGCTTCCGGTAGCCTTCGGCGTCTAAGATAATCCGCTGCCGCCGCTCGCCGCCCTTGTTCGCCACGATATTCGCGAGGTACTGCAGGGCGTCTAAGGTCTGGCCCCGCTTCCCGATTACCACGCCCAGGCCTTCGCCCCGGATATCGACCTGGATTAAATCTTCGTGTTCCTCGGCCGCCACAGTGGCGGTCAGGTCCATCCGGGAGAGCACCTCGTTTAAAAACTTAGCCACCCGGTCGCTGGTCTTCTCAATTTCCTTCTCTTTTTCGGTCACCAGTACCCGCGCTGGCCGGCCCCCCAAAAACCCCAGGAGCCCCTTGCTCGGTTCTTCCAGGACTTTAATCTCGGCCTCTTCCCGGGCGATACCCAACTCGGCCAGGGCCGCATTCACTGCATCCTCGATGGTCTTGGCCGTCTTCTCTGCCGACCTCATTCCTTTGCCTCCCCTCCCACCGCTGCTGCCCGGACGGGGACCAGCAACTGCTGGGCAATCGTAAACACATTGCTCGCCACCCAATACAGGGCAAGTCCGGCCGCAAACCGGATGCTGACAAAGCCGATCATTACCGGCATCATCATCGCCATGCTTTTCTGCGTTGGATCAGTCCCTGAGGACGTCTGCTTCATCTGGAAGAAAGTAGTGATGGCCGACAGGGCGGGCAGAATATAATACGGGTCGGGCTTGGTTAAATCCAGCCAGAGGAAATTGGTCGGGCCGGTGTAGGTATAGTGGTTGATCATCCCGAAAAAGGCAAACAAAAACGGCAGCTGCAGCAGCATGGGTAAACAGCCGGTCGCCGGGTTGACCTTATGCTTCTTCCACAGTTCCACGGTCTCCCGGTTCAGTTTTTCCGGGTTGTTTTTGTACTTCTTCTTCAGCTCTTCCAGTTCCGGGTTCAGCGCCTGCATGCTTTTTTGCATCCGCGTCTGGGAAAAAGTCAGCGGCAGGGTAATTAGTTTGATGATTAGGGTCAGCAGAATTATCGCCACCCCGTAACTGCCGGTGCGCAGGTACAGGGTCTCCATCCCCTGCTGCATGATGCCGGTTAACCAAGCCACAACTAGCCCTCCTCTTTCTCCACCCTCATTATTCCGCCTAACTTAAAAAGATTATGCATCAGGGGACCGGATCATAACCGCCCTTATTCCAGGGATGACAACGTAAAATTCGCCGGCACCCCAGCATTATCCCTTTATTCGCGCCATATTTTTCGATGGCCTGGATAGTGTAGGCCGAGCAGGTGGGCTGAAAGCGGCATTTAAGCCCGAGCCAGGGAGAAATATAGCGCTGGTATACCCGGATGAGGGCTATCGCCCAGGCAGAGATAGTCCTCATGGCTGCGGCGCCGCCTGATCTTTTAAGATCTTCGCAGTTTTAAACAAATCCCGCAGCACCCGCTCCACTGCAAAATAATTCTGGCCCACGATGCCCCGCCGCGCCACCACCACGAGATCAATCCCTGCCTGCAAACTGGCCTTATTCAGCCTAAACGCTTCCCGCAGGAGGCGTTTGGTGCGGTTGCGGACGACCGCATTACCGATTCTCTTGCTGATGGTAAAGCCGGCGCGCGTTTTCTCCTCCCCGTGCCGGTACACATAGAGCACCATAAACGGACGGGCGTACGACCGGCCCTCGCCGTACACCCGCTTAAACTCACCGCTTTTGCGCAAACGGTCCTGTTTTTTGTCCATAGCTCAGCTCATCCTTCAAACCAGGCATAAATACGAAAAAGGCCACTTTCGTGGCCTTAGGCAGAAAGTCTCTTTCTCCCTTTAAGTCTTCTCCTCTTAAGGACATCACGCCCGGAACTGGTGCTCATGCGCTGCAAAAAACCATGAACCTTTTTCCGGATAGCTTTTTTCGGTTGATAGGTCATTTTCATGTTCGGTGTTCCACCTCCTCGTGCCGGTCGACCAAGCGCCTGCGGCTTTACTTACAGCTTATCAAAAGAATTATAACTTAATCTGGTTCTAACTGTCAATTGTCCGGCCCGGTTTCTCCGGAAATACTTCCGGATTATCACCAGAAATAACCGGATAATTTTTCCATACAAGTATAAAACCGACAAAATTATCCAGAATAGGAATGTGGATACTTTTGTTAATAAGTTTTCCTCCTGTTGATAAATGCGAGCGAATTTGCTATGATAATACTGCTTGCGAATAATTTCCCTCACCCACCAAAAATTGGCGGCGATCGAAGGATCCCGTTTTTATGCACAAACTGTGGATAACTCTGTTGACAAGTTATCCATTTCTCCTCTTTTGCCCTTTGTCGCCGTTTTTCTCCCCCAAGGTTAATTATACCACAACCAGCAGGAGGTAGTGCACGTGGAACGACAGATTTCGGATCTTTGGCAAAAAACCCTGGAGCTTATCGAAGGGCAGCTGAGTAAGCCCAGCTTTGAAACCTGGCTGAAGGCCACCAAGCCTTTGGCCTATTACAACAATACGATCGTAATCGGCGTCTCCAACGATTTCGCCAAAGACTGGCTGGAGACCCGCTATTCCCAGTTGATCAAGCAGACACTGTCCTCGGTCGCCGGCAGCGAGGTTAATCTTAAGTTTATCGTGCCCCACCCCAATGGCGAAGCGCCCGCCGGTCCGGCCGAGAAGAACCAGCCCCTGCCGGCCACCGTCGCCGAAGATGTCACCCCGTTTCGGCCGCTGAACTTAAACCCCAAGTATGTGTTTGACACCTTTGTCGTGGGCAACAGCAACCGTTTTTCCCATGCCGCCTGCCTGGCCGTCGCCGAAGCCCCGGCCAAGGCGTACAACCCTTTGTTTATTTATGGCGGCGTCGGCCTGGGCAAGACCCACCTGATGCACGCCATCGGTCACTATGTGCTGGAGCAAAACCGCAACACCAAAGTAGTATATGTTTCTTCCGAGACGTTTACGAACGAATTAATCAACGCCATCCGCGACGACCGCACCGTCCAGTTCCGGAGCAAATACCGTAATGTCGATGTTCTCCTGGTTGACGACATCCAGTTTTTAGCCGGCAAGGAGCGCACCCAGGAGGAGTTTTTCCATACCTTCAACACCCTGCACGAGGCGAACAAACAAATCGTTATCTCCAGCGACCGGCCCCCGAAAGAAATCCCGACCCTGGAAGACCGTCTGCGCTCCCGCTTTGAATGGGGCCTCCTGACCGACATCCAGCCGCCGGACCTGGAGACCCGCATCGCTATTCTCCGTAAAAAGGCGAAGCTTGAGAACCTCTCCGTTCCGAACGAAGTCATCGTGTTTATCGCCACCCGCATCGATACCAACATCCGGGAACTGGAGGGCGCGCTGATCCGGGTTGTCGCTTATTCTTCCCTGATCAACGACGAAATTACCCTGGAGCTGGCGAACGATGCCCTACGGGATATTCTCCCCCCGCTCAAAGAAAAGAAAATTACGATCACCCTCATCCAGAAAACCGTTGCCGATTATTTCAGCCTTAAGCCGGACGATTTCCACGCTAAAAAGCGGACCCGGGCTATCGCCTTTCCCCGCCAGATCGCTATGTATCTGGCCCGCGAACTGACCGACGCCTCTTTACCAAAAATCGGCGAGGACTTTGGCGGCCGGGATCACACCACGGTCATTCATGCCTGCGCCAAGATCTCGCAGGAAATGAAAGAGGACACGACCTTAGCCGCAACGATTAAGGACATCACCAGTCGAATAAAGAATTGATAAACTGTGGGTAAAATGTCTCTTTTTGTGGATTTTTGTCTTTTATCCCCAAAGTGCGCTTACCTTGGGGAAAGATTCGATGGATCGGCACTGGCTGTCCACAATTTGGTCACAGGAAAAATCCCATGTTTTCCGGCTTTTTTCCCGCAATTAACATACCCACAGCCCCTACTACGAGGACTACGAAACTAAAGTATATTAATAACCGCAGGTACTTATGACCGGTTTTTTTGTGGATAGTGAAATTTTTGTATCGTCCAAAGGTGTTCAATAGTTTATCCAATGCCCGACGAAATCGCTCCACCCTGTCTGCAAATCTTACTCACCGGGATAAACGGGGAAAAGAACTGGTGCAAAACCAGAAAATAAACCAAGACCGATGCGGGGGAGGAATCTCGGATGAAAATTGTCTGCGAACAAAGTAAACTGACCTATGGCGTTCAGTCGGTCCAGCGCGCCGTGTCCACCAAAAACACCCTGGCGTCACTGTCGGGCATTCTCCTCAAAGCGGAAGAGGATAAGCTGACCCTCTCGGCCACCGATCTAGATATAGCGATTAAGTGCGTTATTCCTTCTGCGGTTAAGGAACCGGGCGAAATCGTCCTGCCAGCCCGGTACTTTGCCGATATCGTCCGCAAATCCCCGGCGGCGGAAATAACCATAACGGTAAACCACACCAACAATACCGCCCGGATCAGTTCCGGCGCGTCGGAGTTCACGCTGCACGGCTACAATGCGGAGGATTTCCCGCTCATCCATGGTTTTACGGCCGAGAACCTGCCGATTGAGCTGTCTGAACTAAAAAAAGCGATCCAGCAGACCGGGTTCGCCATCTCCCGCGACGAATCCCGGCCCATTTTCACCGGTCAATTATTTGAACTGACCCCCGACCAGCTTAATCTCATCGCCACCGACGGTTATCGTCTGTCGCACCGGCAAATCGTTTTACCCGAACCGGCCGCTTTGCCGAAGGCCAATATCATTATCCCCGGTAAAACCTTACAGGAACTGAACCGGCTGTTCTCGATGCGGGAAGAGGCCGAAAGTGTCGCCATTGCCCTTTTGGACAATCAGGTGGCTTTTATGTTCTCGGATGTTCTGGTCGTATCCCGTCTCATCGATGGGCA
>CAZHIT010000046.1:0-13071 GCA_964533125.1 uncultured Candidatus Sumerlaeota bacterium | reverse complement strand
AAACCGAACAGTACTGGGGTCCGATGTCCGACGAAGTGGTTGGCCTCGCGCCCATGGGTGACATGGTGCCCGCAGAAGTGAAGGCGCTCGTCGAGACCAAAAAGCAGGCGATTCTGGATGGCACTCTTGATGTGTTTGCCGGCCCGATCAAAGATCAGACCGGAGCCGAGCGAATCCCCGCCGGCGGCAGAGTATCCGACGAAGGTCAGCTCAGCATGGATTGGTTCGTGCAAGGCGTAGAAGGTTCGGTAAAATAACCGGTAACCTGAGAGGCTGCTGCCGGGCAGGAATGCCGGCAGCAGCCTATTTTTCATGTAAAGGAGCGAGCGCCATGCCGGGGGATATTCTGGTTGAGATGCGGCAGATTTGCAAGAGCTTCGACGGTAACCCCGCGAACGACAGGGTGGACCTGACCCTGCGGGCGGGGGAGGTGCACGTAATTCTCGGGGAAAACGGCGCCGGCAAAAGCACCCTGATGAGCATCCTGGCCGGGGTGTACCGGGCGGATGCCGGCGAAATCTGGGTGCGCGGCCACAAGACGAACTTTCTCTCCCCCCGGGACGCCATCGACGCCGGAGTTGGCATGGTCCACCAGCATTTTCGCCTGGTCCCCTCCCTCAGCGTGGCCGAAAACATCGTCCTCGGCACCGAACAGCTTCCGTTTTGGCTGGAGCCAAAGAAAACCGAGGCCGCCATCCGGGAACTATCGGCCCGGTTTGGCCTCGCGGTCGACCCGGCAGCCCGGGTGTACCAACTGTCCATCGGCGAACAGCAGCGGGTCGAGATACTGAAAATGCTCTACCGCGGCTCGCAAATCCTCATCCTGGACGAGCCGACCGCGGTACTCACCCCCCAGGAGGTGGCGGACCTGTTCGCTACCCTGCGGCGGATGGCGGCCGATAACCGGGCGGTGGTCATTATCACCCACAAGCTGCGGGAGGTCCTGGCCGTCGCCGACCGGGTCACCGTCCTGCGGGGCGGACGGCAGGTAGCCGAAGTCCCCCGCTCGGAGATGAACGAAGGCAGTCTGGCCCGGGCGATGGTCGGCCGGGAGTTTTCCGAAAAACAGCGCAAAGCGGCCCAAGCCCAGGGCGGGACGGTGCTGGAACTCTCGCACGTGGGCGCGAACAACGAAAAGGGCCTCGCCGGCCTGAAGGATGTCAGCTTCACCGTGTGTGCCGGGGAGATTTTGGGCATCGCCGGGGTCGCCGGCAACGGCCAGCGGGAACTCTGCGAGGTCATCGCCGGCCTGCGCCCCCTCACCGCCGGCAAAGTCATCTTAGGCGGGCAGGAGATTACCGGGGCCACCCCGAAAGCAATCATCAAAGCCGGGGTCAGCTACATCCCGGAAGACCGCCTGGGCACCGGCCTCGTGCCAGGCCTGGGGATCACCGACAACATCGTGCTTAAAGACTACCACCGGCAGCGCAGCCGCCTCCTCATCGACTACCCCGCCGCCCGAGCCAAGGCCGCCGGACTGATCCAGAGTTACCGGATCCAGACAACGAACCTAAACCGTCCGGTGAAGCTGCTCTCCGGCGGCAACCTCCAGCGCCTCCTCCTGGCCCGGGAAATGGCCGCCGGACCGCGCCTCATCGTGGCCGCTTACCCGGTGCGGGGCCTGGATATTGAAGCGACAATTGGCATCCGCAACATCCTGCTGGAGCGCCGCGAGCAAGGCGCTGCGATTTTACTCATCTCCGAAGATTTGGACGAACTGTTTCAGCTCTCCGACCGCATCGCCGTCCTGTACGACGGCGAAATCCAGGCGATTCTGCCGACGGACACCGCCACCCCGGAAGGAGTGGGGCGCCTGATGGTGGGAGCCAAGACGCTGGAGGAGAAACCGCTATGACCACAACCACCGCACCCCACCCCCGGCGCCGCTGGCAACTGGTCCGCTCCCTGGCGCCGCATCCCCTGGCCATTTGGCTGGTACCGGTTCTCTCGGTCACCGGCGCGCTACTGGCTGGCGGGGTCTTCCTGGCCTTCACCGGGTACAATCCCCTTATGGTCTATGCCCTGATGTTTGAGGGCGCTTTTGGCTCGGCCTACGGCATATCCGAAACGATCGTGAAAATGACCCCCCTGCTGCTCACGAGCCTGGGGGTCTCGGTGGCCTTCAGAATGAAGTTATGGAATATCGGGGCCGAAGGCCAGTTCTACATGGGCGCCTTTGCCGCTACCGGCGTCGCCCTGCAATGGCCAGACCAGCCGGCCGCCGTGCTGCTGCCGGCCATGGTCTTGGCCGGCCTTACCGGAGGCGCGCTCTGGGGCCTCTTGCCGGGCATCCTCCGGGCGTACCTGGAGGTGAGTGAAACCATCACCACCCTGATGCTGAACTATGTCGCCATCGCCTGGGTCAGTTATCTGGTGTACGGCCCCTGGCGCGACCCGGCGGGCTACAATTTCCCCCTCACCGAAGTGTTCAGCCCTGGCGCCACCCTGCCCTCGCTCGGGAGCGGGCGCATCCATTACGGTCTGGTGTTCGGCTTGGCCGCCGCCCTGCTCTTGGACCTCACCTACCGCTATACCCGGTGGGGCTACACCATTAAAGTGATCGGCGAAAGTCCATCGGCCGCCCGCTACGCCGGCTTCAATTTGACCCGCAACATTCTGCTGGCTATGGGCTTAAGCGGCGCGCTCGCCGGGCTCGCGGGCATGGCCGAGGTGGCCGGCCTGGCCCGCCGCCTCCAGCCGGGCTTAAGCTCCGGCTACGGCTACACGGCCATCATCATCGCCTGGCTCGCCCGCCTCAATCCCTGGACCATGGTCGTGACCTCGCTCCTCTTTGGGGGACTCCAGGTCGGCGGCTACTCCATCCAAACCAGAGGTCTCCCCCGGGCTACGGTGGTCATGCTCCAGGGCCTGGTCCTCTTCTTCGTCCTGGCCGGCGAAGTCCTGACCTATTACCGGCTGCGCCGCTTAGGCGATAAGGAGGTGGCCCGCACCGATGGATAGCACGATTCTCCTCTCGCTCCTCGTCTCCGCCATTACCACCGGCACCCCCCTCCTCTACGCTTCCCTGGGCGAGGTTATCGCCGAGCGCAGCGGGGTGATGAACCTCGGGGTGGAAGGGATGATGCTGGTGGGCGCCGTCACCGGTTTTGGCCTTGCTCACCGTACCGGCAGCCTCTGGCTGGGCGTGGGCGGCGCGATGCTGGCCGGGGGCTTAGTCGCCCTCATCCACGCCCTGCTCACCGTGAAACTTAAGGCGAACCAGGTAGTCAGCGGCCTCGCCCTCACCCTCTTTGGCACCGGCCTCAGCGCCTACCTCGGCAGAGGCCTAATCGGCATCCCGCTCCTGTACGCTTTCCGGCCCCTGCACTTAGGGCCCCTCAGCCGGATCCCGCTCCTCGGGCCGGTACTCTTCCACCAGGATGCCCTGGTCTACCTCAGTTTTCTCATGGTGCCCCTGCTCTGGGTGTTCCTGTACCGTACCCGCCCTGGCCTCCTGCTGCGGGCAGTGGGCGAAAACCCGGCCGCCGCCGACGCTATGGGTATCAATGTCTTCGCCGTCCGCTACCTCGCCGTCTTCGCCGGCGGAGTGCTGGCTGGCCTATCCGGGGCGTATCTGTCGCTGGCGTACGCGCCTTCCTGGCAGGAGAACGTTACCGTCGGCCGAGGCTGGATCGCCGTCGCCCTCGTTATCTTCGCCACCTGGAACCCCTTAAAGGCCGCCCTCGGCTCGTATTTGTTCGGCGGCATCGGCGCGCTCGGCTTTCGCCTCCAGGCGGTAGGCTTCCATATCGACCCGTATTTCCTCCAAATGCTGCCCTACCTATTCACCATCTTTGTTCTGGTTTTCGCCAGCAGCCGCAACCGCAAACAGCGGGTGGGGCCGCCGGCCGCCCTCGGTCTGGCTTACGACCGGGAAGAACGCTAACCCAACCCCGAAAAGAGGTGTCGCATGGACAGTCTGAAAGACCGTATCTGCCGGGAAGGCATCGCCGTCTCGGACCGGATTCTTAAAGTCGATTCTTTCCTCAACCACCAGATCGATCCCACCCTGATGTACGAAATCGGGGAGGAGTTCGCCCGCCGCTTCGCTGACTGCCATATCACCAAAGTCCTCACCCTGGAATCCTCCGGTATCGCCCCGGCCCTCATGACCGGGCTGGTGCTGCAGGTGCCGGTGATTTTCGCCAAAAAGAAGCTCCCCAACACCCTCACCGCGGGCTTTTACCGCACGACCATCTTTTCTTACACCAAGGAAGAAGAGGTGGATTTAATCGTCGCCCACCGGTTTTTGGGCGCGGCCGATTCGGTCCTGATTGTGGATGATTTCCTCGCCAACGGCGAAGCCGCCCGGGGCATGACCGAAATTATTGACCAGGCCGGGGCCGAGCTCGTGGGCCTCGGCATCGTCATCGAGAAAGATTTTCAGCCGGGAGGTAAGATGCTCCGCGAGCGGGGTCTCCGCCTGGATTCGCTCGTGCGCATCCGCCGCCTGGAGCCGGGCCGGATAGAGTTTGTGGACGAGTAGAGCCCGGGGGCAGAATCCGGGTTCGCCGATCAGTAAAAACGCAGGCCTGCGGCGCCTGCTTTTTCCGTTCTACCCGTACTTTTTAACGTAATTGCGCGCCGACACGCGTTCTCTCTCCAATGACGTAATCTGAGGCTCTGACCGCTTTCACGCAGAGCCATCTAGTGGGCGGCGATTATAGCATATGTCATTGCTGACGGCACGCCCCAGTACCACGTCATTGCGAGCCGACACGCACTCACGTCGACATGGCAATCTGGCCAACTCCGCAACTATCCTGTACATGAGCAAAAAACCCGGAAGCAAACGCTCCCGGGCAGCCTGAAAGCAATAGTTTTCGAATAGTACAGGACGCGGGTAAAGCAAAAACAGGACCGCGTCCTGTTTTATTGTCGGATGGTGCCGAAGGCGGGATTTGAACCCGCACAGGCTGTTGCCTACAGCGCCCTGAACACTGCGTGTCTGCCAGTTCCACCACTTCGGCTCGTCATTTCGTGTGCATTATCATTTTACTTGAATGTTGAATTGTTGTCAACAGTAAAATTTGCTATAAACTTTTACAAAGAAATCCCGATAACTAGATAAAGTGTCGGCTGGTGCCGGTTTGCACCGGGCCCGGCGGCCGAAAACATCGTTTTGCCGGATTCTGGCACAAATATAACGCCCGAGGCGGAACATTGGTCTTACCGCCCCCGCCGTCCGGAGCTGACAAAGGAGTGGTCGCGCTTGCTAAACTCACCGTTGTTTGCCTTTCTGGTTCAGGGGATACCGGAATCGTTGATGCTGATCCTGGCCGGGCTGACGATAAACAATGTGAAGTGCACGGCGAAATCCCTCCTCCTGGCCGCATTAATCTATACCCCGACGGCTTTCCTGGTCAAACGCCTTCCCTTCACTTTCGGTATTCATACGATCATTCTGGTTTTTATCCTATCCATCTATCTGAATACCCTCATTGTCAAAAATGCTCTGCGCAGCCTGGTTGTCAGTTTGTCGGGTATTACTCTGCAAGCGCTGGTTGAATCACTTCTGCTTTGGTCACTCGTCAATGTCTTTCGTCTGGATTTAGCAACAATCTTCGGGAATCCCACTAACCGAACTTTGCTGGGCCTGATTGTTCCATCAGTTATGCTGCTTATCTCCCTGCTGTTTATCGCCGCCCGCAAGCGCCGGGCGAAAAACCATTATACGTTGTGAGGGTAATATGATGCGTTTGGACACCACCGCTTACGCCCGGAAACTGACCCTTAATCTATCGGCGAGCCTGAGCCTGAGTACTGAACAGCAGGAGATTGTTAATTACGCCCTTGATATACTGCTGTCGACTTTGCTCAACGTCGCGCTGATCACCATTGTATCCTCGCTCCTGGGCGTTACCAGTTACGCCTTGACCGCCTTGTTAGCTGCGGCGCTGGTCCGGTATTTCTCCGGCGGCGCACATTGTACTTCCTCCGAAAGGTGTGTTCTGGCTGGCACGCTCACCGTTCCGCTGTTCGGTTGGTTAGCGTTCAGGCTGTCTCCCGCAGTATCGTCCTGGCCGGGGCATTTGGTTACCGTCCTCTTCGCCGCTCTTATCGCCGTCATGTTTTTGAGCATTATCCTGTGGGCACCGGCCGACACCCCCGGCAAACCAATCACGACCAAACGGGAAAAGAGTTTTCTGCGGCGGGCGGCATTGCTTACGGCAACAGCAATGTCCGGCATTCTGCTTCTTGCGATCCGATATTGGGGAAACACCCCGCATCTCACTTATCTCATCGCCGCCCTCATCGGTATCGCCTGGCAGTCGTTCTCCCTTTCGCCTCCCGGATACTGGCTGGTCCATAGGTTCGACCGGTTATTAAGCAAGGTGGTTTAGTCTAGCGGAAAGGAGGTGAAAATGTGAAAAACCGTATCCTCTTTTGGCTGGTGATGGGGCTCAGCATGTTCGCGACCATTAATGCGGCCGGGGCCTGTACCATTATGTGGTATCAACCGGAGGTCCCCCAGGTGCTGCGGAAGTAACTGCGAATACGTAACAGGCAGAGGATTGGTTGGTGCGCTGACCAATCCTCTGCCTGTAGAGAGGAATTGGACGGATATGGAATCTCTGGAAAAGAGAAGGGCTAACCGGATCAATGAAGCCTTAGCCATTACCTGCATCGTGGGGACCATGCTGTTTTTCATTGGCCTCATTGATGTCATGCCCAATATCCAGTTCACTGGCAGTTACGTTCCCATCTATATTTTCATCATCTGCACTATTGCTTACGGGCTCTGGTTTTTAATCTCGAAATACGAAGCCAACCTGGCTTATCCGAAGCTACTCGACTACTCGGTCATCGCCTTCATTACCGCCGCCCTCATCTTTTTCATCTACCGGACCGGCGCCCACGAGAGTAGAATCAAAATCCTGCTGCTCATCCCCCTCACTATTGCCTCCATCCGCTACGGCCGGCAGGTCGGCCTCTATACGGCAGGCGTCTCGACCCTGGGCATCATCGTAAACGACCTGATCAAAATCCAATTTACCGACTTCAACCCTTACCTCCAGGGCGACCTCATCCTCATCGGCATCCTGTTCACCAACGGCTGGATCATCGGCAGCCTCATCGAGACCGAGAAAGACGTCCGGGCCTATCTAATGGCGATGGCCAATGTGGACGAGCTGACCACGCTCTGCAACCACCGCTCCTTTCAGGAAAAACTCTCCGGCGCCATCCGGCGGGCGGAAGAAACCGGCTCCCCCCTGTCGCTCGTCATCCTCGATGTCGACTATTTCAAGCACTACAACGACCTGTACGGCCACCAGCGGGGCGACGAAGTCCTGCAGGTAATCGCCCGCATTATGCGCGACACGGTGCGCGATAAAGACACGGTTGCCCGCTACGGCGGCGAAGAGTTCGCCATCATCATCCCGGACGCCACCGCCAAAGCCGCCGGAAACATCGCCGAGCGGGTGCGGGGGCGCATCGAGCGCGAACCCTTCTTCGGGGTGAAGGAACAGCCCGGCGGCCGTCTGACCGTTTCGGCCGGCGTCGCCACCTACCCGGCCAACGCCCAGAGCAAGGAAGAGCTGATTCGCGTGGCGGACATGGCCCTGTACCAGGCCAAGTATTCTAGCAAAAACCGGGTCGAGCTGTATTTCTCCGTCCTGGACTCGCTTAAAGAGGAGCTGAACCAGGACGAACTGGCCCTGCTGAACACCATCAAAACCCTCATTAATGTCGTCAACGCCAAGGACCGCTACACCTCCGGCCACTCCGGCCGGGTGATGAACTACGCGCTCGCCATCGGCAAGGCGGTAGGCTGCACCGAGGCCGAGCTGAAGATTATCCGCTACAGCGCCTTCCTGCACGATGTGGGCAAAATCGAAATCAGCCGGGAGCTGCTAAACAAGCGGGACCCGCTCACCCCGGAAGAACTCCAGACCCTGCACAAGCACTCGGAATGGGGCGCCGACATCATCCGCCCGGTCTCGGCCCTGCAGGCGGCCATTCCGGTTATCCTCCACCACCACGAATGGTACGATGGCTCCGGCTACCCCGCCGGCCTGGTGGGGGAGCAGATTCCCCGCAGCGCCCGTATTCTGTGCGCCGCCGACTGCCTCGACGCCATGTCTACCGACCGGCCCTATAAGAAGCGGAAAAACCGCGAAGAGGTCAAGGCCGAGTTCCGGGCCTTTGCCGGCCGCCAGTTTGACCCACACCTAGCCGCGGTGGTCATTAACCTCCTGGAGCAGGGGGCGCTATCCATCGAATACGCCGAGACCGCGGACGATGGCGGGCGGTAAAAGGAATGCCGGCGGAAAAGGAAAAGGCCCATCGGAGTGATGGGCCGGGTGTGATCTGTCGGAAAAAGCAGCCATATCGGTTTATAAGAACAGAGCTTCGGATTACATCATTGCGAGTTGCGAAGCGACGCGGCAAAGACGACCCCGACACCTTGTTTTCGTTACCCCGTCCCTTCACCCCACCACCACCATCGGGGCCTGTCGGCGCCGGCTGGACGGTTATGACTGTAGGTAATGGCAAGGCTCACGTTATTGCGAGGAGCGAAGCGACGCGGCAAAGACGACCCGCGCCCCCCGTCCCTCCGTGCCTATCGATCAGGGCTAAACCCGCCGGGAATCGCTGCGATTAGCCGGCGGTGATTGTTTTTGGTAACGCCGCCAAGGGCGGTCACTGATTCTGCCGTGCGCACCTACTCAGGGTCGACGTTGATCTTGCCGGATATCGATTCGATGGTGATCTCGATAATCTTAATCGCACCCGTCTGCTCCGCCCGGAGCGGCGGCACCGGATGCCCGGCGGCGTACTTCGCCACGATCGCCTCCATCGCCGGCAGTTTCTCGGCCGCCTCCTCCAGGATCCGGGCAGGGCCGAAAACCAGCACGCTCTTAAAGCGCACGGCAAAATCGCAGGCCATGTCCGCCTTCACCAGCTTGACCGGTTCGCTCACCTCAAAGCAGACCTGGGCGTTTTGGCGGATGTTATCGAGCTTGCGGCCCTGGGTGTGGCAGTGGATGTAGATTTTGTCCCCCGCCAGGGCAAAGTTCACCGGGGTGATGTAGGGCTGGCCGTCTACCGCCGTCGCCAGGCGGCCGTAGAAAGCCCCGTGCAGGTATTCCCTCGCTTCCGCTTCGGTTAACCATTTGGCTGGCATCATTCCCGCTCCTCTCTTTGGCCCGGGCTTATTCCGGGCTGTTTTATTTGTCGCGTCCACTAACCGCGGCTACTGCATCCACTCGGGCACCAGGTTCTGGTACGGCCGCTTGCCGTAGAGGAAATCGTCCAGCCAGAGGACGACCCGCCGGGCAAACTGCGAGTGCCGCAGCGAACGGCGCACCAGCTTGTGTACCAGGGTATTCGGTTTGCTGTAGGGGCAGGTATTCATGCAGATGGCGCAGTCCGTACCCACGGTCCGCCACCAGGTAAAGCAGCTTTCCTGGTTGATGGACCACTTGGTCGCGCCCCGACTCAAGCCCTTATCCCCCAGCGGGATGGACCCAGACGGGCAGTTATGGGCGCATTTGCGGCAGATGTGGCAGAAGTTCTGCATCCCCAGGCTAACCGGCTGATCCGGCACCAGCGGGATATCGGTGGTCACGATGCCCAAGCGCACTCTAGGTCCGTAGTCCTCGGTCATCAGCAGGCCCATGCGTCCGATTTCACCCAAGCCGGCGTCAGCCGCCACGATGGGGGCCACCACCAGGTAGTTGCCGTCCTGGTGCGAGCGCGCCGGATACCCTAAGGTACGGATATAGTAGGCGAGCTGCAGGGAAATCCGGGCGGCTTCGGTGTACTGCCGCGACGATTCGGCCATCACCTGGGGGTTCGGAGCGCTCTTGACCATAAAATAGTCCATCTCGACGGCAAAGACGAGAGCGTAGCGGTGGTTCAGCTCCACCTGGTTGCCGTACTCCGCCGGCCGCCGCCCGATATGGGTGTACTTATGGTACGGCTTCAACTCAGTCACGCCCACCAGCTTCGCCCCGTAGTATTTGGCCATCCCCTTCAGACGCCGGGTCATAGCGACTGCGTCCACCGGCACCTGCACCGGGGCGGCCGGCCCTTCGGCGCAGCGGCTGATATCTCCGAGCAGCCAGAAATTGGCGTCGGCCACCGGCGAATTCAGCCCGTGGTAAGTGGAGGTCCCCACCCCGCCGATTTGGGGCATGGCCCGGATGCGGTCGTCGGTTTCCTTCCGCTCCGGGAAGCGCGCGTAGTAGGCTTCGTACATCGGCGTCCCGGCCACGAGGGAAGACCGGGCGAACATCATATCCCGCTCGTCAAAGGGCTGGATGTCGCCGGCAGTCGAAAACGCCTCTACCTGTCCGTTGGGCAAAAACACGGCCAGCGCCGCCGCCAGGGCCGCCCCGAGGCCAACCGCCAGGACCGCCAGGCGCGCCGGGAAATCGAACACCAGCACGGCGCCCCACACAATGGCCGCCGCAACGCCCAGCGTCAGAATCTTCCGGACCCCCTTGCCCTCCTTCTCCTCCTGCAGGGCCTGCACCACCAGCGCGGTCAGCCCCACAATCACCGCTTCGAATACCCAGCCCAAACCGGTCAGCAATATTTCCACCTCAGACCTCCCCCTTCAACCCTAAAACCCCCTCCCCGGCTGCTCCCGGTGGGCATATATTAGACTATAGATTCGCGGCCGTCCGGCATAATCCTCCCGTGCCCGCTGGCAAAACCAACCGGCCCCCATTGGCTAATTTTGGGAAAAGAGGAATTTCCGGTGGGGGCCGCGAATATGATGTTACCCCAATGCCCCAGTTCCGCCCCGGACGGGGTGAAAGGAGAGTTCATATGCAGCAGGATATATTCATCCGCGAAAAGAACCACAAGCGTAAGCTCACGCGCATCCCGCCCATGGTTGTCGTCTCGCGCAAAAAGCAAATGTGGCAGCGTCTGCTTCCGGCCATCGTGATTGCGGCGATTGCCATCGCGTTCTGCACCTGGCAGGCCATAAGCCTCCACCGCTTTATGGCCGAGCGGAACCACCTGCTCCAGACGGTGGCCGCCCAGGACGCCGAACTGCAGGACCACGCCGCCCAAAACGCCGAATTCCTCCGCTTAACCGCCGATCTCCCCCGCCTGCGGGAAGAAAACCAGACCCTGCTGGCCGAAAACCTGGAACTGCTGGAGCAGATCACCACCGTCTCCGACGCCAACAACGCTCTCTCCCGCACGGTGCGCCTGGCCGCCCTCACCGGGGTCGCCAAACCGGACCAAATCCGCACGGTGGAGGCCGAAACCATCAGCCGGGGCAGCCTGCCCCAGGGCGAGTACCTGGGCCTCTGGGAAGGCACGGTCTACACCGCCACCCCGGAGGAAACGGACAGCGAACCTAACATCAGCGCCTCCGGCAAGGTCGTGGCCCCGGGCTACACCATCGCCGTGGACCCGGCGTACTGGAAGCTCGGGACCAAGTTCTACATCGAAGGCATCGGCGTGGTTATGGCCGAAGACACCGGCTCCAAGGTCAAGGGCCGCAACCGGTTTGACTTGTTGGTTTCAGATAAAAAGTTTGCCCGGACTCTGGGCCGCTTCAAGGCCAAGGTCTGGAAGTACAGCGAATAGAGACACTCCCGTTACCGCGAATAAAGAAACTCCCGGTTCGCCGCCGGGAGTTTCCCTTTTATCCTTATACCATTTGAACCGTTTGGACCGCCATACCGCTTAGACCGCCCGGGCCGCCGGCCGCCGGTCTTCCGCAGCCATCGTTTCCTTCGAGAAACTGATGGCGATGGCGCCGACCGCGACGCTAATCAGGAGGAACACAAAAGCGGTGTGGAAGGCCGCCGCCGGATACCGCCCGTCCGTCAGGGGATAGCTGCCGATAATCGCGCCCAAAATTACCTGGTAGACGGCGCTGCCGGACATCTGGAAAAAGTTGTTCACCCCGTTCACCGTCCCGGACATCGCCACCGGGTAAAGCTCCTTCGCCTGGGCCATGCCCACCGAGCCTAATCCCAGACCGCCGGCCACGCCCATGAACAAAAAGATAGCGGTGATCAGGGCTGGCGTCAGGCTCTCGGTCCACAGCGCCAGGGGGATCCACCCCAGCACCGTCAGAACGGCCGAGAGGACGGCGATTTTCTTGCGTGATTTAACCACCTTATCGGAGAGATACCCTCCGAGCGGCGAGGTAATGAGCGAGCCGATGGAGATCATCATCAGCACGTTACCCGATCCGACCTTATCCAGACCAACCACGTTGATGAGGTAGGGTCCGCCCCACAAGCTCTGGAGCCCGAGCCCGGCGCCGGCAAAGACGAAGCCCCGGATGAGGAGCGGCCAGATGTATGGGTTGCGGAAAATCTGCTTTAAGTTCGCGATGGCCGAGCCAGCCGCCACCGTGGTCCTCTGCGGGCGGGGCAGGCCGTCGATCTCCTCGATGGTCGGAAACCCCTTATCGGCCGGGTGGTTGCGGACATAGATGTGCGCCAGGGCGGCGAACACCAGGGTCGCCACCCCAATCAGACCAATGGCGAGACGCCAGCCGATTTGGTTCGTAGCGAAAGCCAGCGGCGCAGCGGCGACCAGCGCCCCTAAAGCGCCTAAGCCACCCAGCACCCCGGTGAGAGTGGCAAACTCGTTTTTGCGGAACCAAACTGCCAAAATCTTCAGCGTCGGCACATAGACGCACGACACCCCCAGGCCGATGAGAAAGCGGCCGACCAACGCCAGGTTAAAGCTCGGGGCCACGCCAAACAGGAAGGCGCCCAGACCGGCGACCATAAACGACCAGGTCACCAGCTTGCGCGGCCCGATGGTGTCAGCCAGAATGCCGCAGGGGATTTGCATCAGGGCGTAGGGGTAAAAATACATCGAGCCCAGCACGCCTAACGAGACCGCGTTGATGTTAAAGGTTTTGACCAGGTCGGTGGCCATGACCGCCGTGGACATCCGGTGGAACACCACCAGCAGGTAGGCGACGGCCAGGATAACGAAGATCAGGAGCCGGTAGGAGAGCATTTTCTGCGCGGGAGTTTTGGGCATTGCTTTACCTCCGAAGATAAATTAATGTATTATGAAGACATCTGGCCTAACATATTATATTTCGCCGCCTGATCCGCCTTCCCCTGCCTGCTC
>CAZHIT010000045.1:8937-13108 GCA_964533125.1 uncultured Candidatus Sumerlaeota bacterium | reverse complement strand
GTAGCCCGCAAATCCTCAATTCCGCAGCTTCAGCTCAATATTTCGGCTCGCGGCTTTTTCCGTAAACCAGGCCGCCAGGGTTTTAATCTTTTCCGCCTGCGGTACGTCCTCCGCCCAGTTGCCCAGGCGTTCCTTAATCTCGTTCAGGTCGGCCAGATCCAGGAGATTTACGCCCAGGCAATAAAAGTTCTTCTTGCGGCCATCGTTATAGTGGCGGAGCAGGTATTCCAAAAAGGCCGTTTTCTCGTTAAGCTCCGCCTGATACGCTTCAACTCCCCCAGCGGCGGCTTTTTGCATATCTTTTTCCCGGTTCCGATAGGTGATAAACGAATCTTTGTCGCTGGGGGTTAGGTACCGGTCGCAGGGGTAATCCCGGCACTGAAAGCAATACTCCACCGCCCCGTGCTTCTTGCTGCAGGTAATCACCGCGCAAGTGGGATGCTGCTGCGCAAAACCTTGCCCGCCGCAGCCGGGGCACCTGGACGCTCCCTCACTCTGATACCTGGGGCAAAGGCCGCAGTTAAGGCCGCATAAAGAAAACAAAGGATAGCTTCTTTGGTACTCAGACATAAAACCGCCCCCTCCCGCTCGCTATAACCATTCCGGGGTTCTACAGTATTTTCTTACTGGCAATCTTTTTCTCGCTCCAGCCCAGGCCTTTGGCCCAGGTACGAAGCTCGTCCCTTTCTTCCTTGTCTTCGCCTTCGTAAATCGCCGCCAAAAAACCGGCGAATCCGCTTAACCCGCCCACATCGTCCAGCAGGGATACGCCTACGTGATGCAAGCAAACCGGCCGATGCTCCCGCAGCACGGTTTCATTCGCGGCCGCCACCTCCGCTTCCGTCACCAGGCCGCGCTCCAATCATTTTCTTTGGTAATGGTGATCGCCCAGTTATCCCCGTAATCATACTGATATTTGTTGGCTTACCTCTCCTTTGCTCCCTTGCCATAGCCCGTAATCCAAACATAACCCCCCCCGTCACCTCGGCATCAGCCGTGATTTCCGGTTTTCCTATCTTCTGGGCCGTCCCCTTTTCCCGTACGGCCGGCGGACCGGGCTTCCCCTTTACCGGACCATCCTTTCCCTGCCCGCCGGATACTCTCCCGTTTCGCCTGGAGCGTGATTCTCTCCCCCGCCCGCCGGATAGCGAATACCCCGCTTATGCCGGTTTTTTCGCCTCCAGGGATTTTTCGAATTTCTTTTCCGACATAATCTCGTGCGTGACCAGTTTTCCGTTATAAAAGAAGCTGTAGGCGGTAAACGGGGCCGGAGCGTTCTGCGCCTGCTCGGTGGTGTCGATTTGGCAGAGATCAATCGCTGCGCCGTACTGCTCCGCCATCGCCTGGATGAACGGAACATATGCGCAGGTAAACGGGCATTGGTTTGAATAATAAAGCACCATCCCTGGTTCCGCGATTTCCCCCCGTTTGGCGCAGTCTTTAAACCTGGGGACCGGGGCGTTTGGCTCCAGGGGCAGATACAAAAGCTCATAATCGGGCCAAGCGATATCGGCTTCCATAAAACCTTTATACTTCAAATAACCCGGGTCGGACAAGAAAGGCATTTTCACCCGGGAAGAAAGCACGGTCAGGCCTCATTTGCCGGCCGTTTTAGCCTCGGCCACACACTGCGCCAAAAGCTGGTTGGCATAGCCCTGCCCCTGGTACTGCCCGGACACCCAAAAACAATTAACATGCAGATACCCATCCGCACTGATTGGGCACCAGGCTTTCTCCGCCGGCAAATACTCGATAAACACCTTGCCCAGCACCGCCAGCTTTCTAAACACCAGCCCATCCCGGAAGCGTTCTCTCATCCAGGCCTTTTTGGACGCGACGCAGTTTTCGCCTTTTTTATCCGTTATCGCGCAGCAAATGTGTTCCCGGTCAATATTGTCCGCGTTGACGTCGATGATTTCCATTGGGCTTGCCCCTTTCCGATAATCTTAAATCATGTATTCAAGCCTCCTGACCCAATTCTTTTCTTTTGAGGCAGGATTGGCCGGTTGCCGCGCTAATGGTATCTCCATCTGTTTTCTGCAGCCGGCTCCCGATACCTCCCCACCCATGATGAAATTTGAATCGCCTCCGCCAAACCAAAGCCCCAGCCGCGCAAGGATTCTTCCCTTACGCAGTCGAATGGATGAAAAGGGTTGGTTATCCGCGGAGGAGGGAGTATATGCGGCAGGAACTGGTTATATCGGCCCGGGAGGCCCGGCGCTTCCTGCTTTCGCATTTGCTGTTGGCGGGCGGGAAGGCTACGGGGGCCGAAGGCGTGCTGCCGGTGTTCGAGCGGCTTAAATGCGTGCAGTTCGATCCTCTGGCGGTGGCCGGCCGCAACCACGACATCGTTTGCAGGCGCGGGTGGAGAACTATACTCCCGCGCTCGGGGATGAGCTGCTCTACGCCACCCGGCAGCTTCTAGACGCTTGGGACCGGAAGGCGTCGATCATCCGCACGGCGGATCGGCCGGGATTTCACCGCTTTCACGCCCAGGCCAGGGAACGGCTTGGTCAACCCGACGGGGTGATATTCCCCGTCTTGGATAAGGTGCGCGCCCATATCCGCGAAAACGGGGCGACGACCGCCAAATCGCTGGGTATGCCGGGTAAGGCGGCCTGGGGGTTTGGCGTCGGCAATTGGGGCAGTCCCAATCTGGGGCGCGTGGCGCTGGAAGCGATGCTTTTGTGGGGAAAACTCGCCATCGCGCACAAACCAGGCGGACGCAAAGCGTACGACTTTGCGTCCAGGCTGCTGCCGGCGGAAATCGTGAACCAGCCCGACCCGCACCCATCCGGGGAGTCATACGCCGAATGGCGGGTGCTGCGGCGCGTGGCCGCCGCCGGCCTCATCTGGCAGGGGCAGTCGGCGGCGTGGATGGGCCCGGCGGTGCTATTACCCCAGGCGCGCCACGCGGCTGCCTCCCGCCTCCTGCACCGCGGAGAGCTGATGCCGGTGCGGGTCGAGGGCGTAAAACTGCCCTTTCTGGCCCGCCCGGAGGATTGGGCGCGGTATGAAGCGAAAGGGTTCGGTACCGATGACCGCCTGCGGTTTATCGCGCCGCTGGATAATCTCATGTGGGACAGACCTCAGGTCAGCGCGCTGTTTGGCTTTGAATACCACTGGGAGGTGTATGATCCCCCGCAAAAACGCCAATTCGGTTACTACGTGCTGCCCATTCTGGCGGGAGATGAGCTGGTCGGCCGCGTGGAGCCGGTTTTTAAAAAGGAAGACGCCGCCATGCGCGTTAAGGGGATTTGGTGGGAAGAGGGAGCGAAAACACGCAAATTCAGCCGCGGGGCGATGCGGCAGGCGCTGGAAGATTACGCGCGGTTTTTGGTAGCAAAGGAATACGGGGTGGAAGCGGGAGCGAAAGACAGCATAGATGCGGAGGTGTAATCGATGCGCGGCGAAGTGGATATCGGCCTGATGACACCGGACTTTATTCTTTGGCGCTGTTTGCACGGCGGACCGCTTACCGCCGACACCCTGCTGCGGTGGGAGGCCGACAGCCCTTTGCCCTGGCAGGAGCTGCACGACCGGAATGTGCCATTATTAGCCAAGCTGACTGCGGTTTACGGCGCCTGTGCGGTCCTCGCGCGCCGCGGCCCGGCGATAGTCGGTCAGCTCCGCTTTTACCCCAAAATCATGCAGCACCTTACCCAGTCGCCGGAACTGGAATTTTGCCTGCAGCAACAATTCCCCCATGGTCCGGCTGATGCTTTGGCGCGCACCGATTTTCCCCCCTTTGGTACGCTGGCCGATAAAACTTTGGTGGTGCATTGCCTCATGACCGGTTCGCCGCAGCAAAGCGAGAACCCGTATCAGCGCCAAGGTCTGGGAACGCAACTGGTGCGGTTTTTGGTTGATTGGGCCCGCGGGTATGGATGGACGGCCATCGAAGCCAGGGCGTATGCCGACATTCCCCTCCTATACGCCGTATCAGGCTGTGCCGGCCGAACCTTTTGGGAAAAGCTTCATTTCCGGGTGGTAAAAACCGCCACCGAGGCGGCCTTATTGGACGAGACCGATTTTAACCGGGCGGTGCGGGAATCGGCCGCAGGAGCCGGGGTAGACCCAGGCCTCATCGCCAATAAGTATACGATGCGGCTGGAGCTGTAACTTCGGTTGGTTTGGCCGCCCGCTCCGCTCACTGCCCTCAGGCTGACCG
>CAZHIT010000045.1:2872-8927 GCA_964533125.1 uncultured Candidatus Sumerlaeota bacterium | reverse complement strand
GAAGACGATCGAGATAGTGTAAAACTGCCCCTGCGCCCAAGGCGCTCCCCAGCCGCAATTTACGTACCGGCTGGAGCTTGGGGGAGGTATTTCGTTCCCTTTTGCCGTACGTTTTTATTGCCAGGAAGCCAAGGCTGGTTTAGAATTAGGTTAAAGCGATGGAAGGAGTGGGCGGGATGGAGGCACCACGCAATACTACCCCGGCCGGGGCGTGCCCGGCTGGCAATTCGGTGATGAGCCTGCACGCCATGCACTGCGGCGGCGCCTGTATGCTCAGGCTGCACCTGGAGGACGGCCGGGTGAACCGGATCACCTCGGCCGGCGATATCCCCCGGGAGGGCTCGCACGAAGCGGACGAATCGCTCCTGCCGATCCAGCGGCGGGCCTGCCCCTTAGGCCTGGCGGAGAAGAAGCGCATCTTCGCCCCGGACCGGTTGAAATACCCCCTGATTCAGACCGGCGAGCGCGGCGACATCCGGGGCTTTCGGCGCATTTCCTGGGACGAGGCGCTGGATACCGCCGCCGGGTGGTACCGGGAGATGATCGAGCGCAAAAAAGAACTCGGCTATCTCCCCATCCTGGACGAAGGCGCGGTTGGCCCCTACCTCGGCCCCACGCTGCGCCGCCTGGGTAACTCCTCATCCGGCAATCTCCGGGCGGCCACCTTCGGGGCCATCGGCCGTTACGAAACCCTGGCCGGCAACCCGCTCATGGACGCCTTCAACGCCAAGTATATCCTCCTCTGGGGCAACGACGCCCCGACCAACTTCCCCTACAGCGCCTTCTATATAATGAAGGCCAAGGAAGCGGGCATCCCCGTTACCGTGATCGATTCCCGCTACACCGATTCGGCCGCCGCCATGGGTACCGGCGACGCGGGCAAGCCCCGCTATGTCTGCGTCCGCCCGGCCACCGACGGGGCGCTCTTGGCGGCCATGGCCAATATCATCTACCGGCGCGGTCTGCACGACGAGCCGTTTTTACGGGAATATTGCTTTGGCTTCTTCCCCGGCGACACCGTGGAGAGCCGCTCGTCCGCCCGCCACCCAGTCACCGGCGAACCCTACCGGGGCCGGACCTTTACCGTACCCGCCGGGCAGTCCTTCGTGGAGTACCTGGACGACCTGGAGCGGGAGCACGGGGGTTACGCCGGGGTTCTCGCTTGGGCGTCCAATCTGACCGGGGTCGAAGCAACGGTGATCGAGACTCTGGCCGTGGAATACGCCACCGCCAAGCCCGCCTATATCTACGCCAAGTACACCGGGCCGCAGCGCTCCCATAACGGCATGTATTTTTCCTGGCTGCTCATTGCCCTCTCGGCCATGACCGGTAACACCACCAAACGCGGCGGTGGCTTTGGCGACTGGCGCTTAGACGACGGGTACTCGGTCAAGATGGACCCCGAACCACCGTTTACGCCCCTGCCGCCCCACCGGCCGATCTTCTTCGCCTCGTATAACCTCAACGATGTAATGCTGCACGGCACGGACGAGCGCACCCCGGACCAGCGGCGCGACGATGTGCTGCGCCAAAACGGCATTGACCTTGGTCCGGACGCCCGCCTGCACCTGGAGATGTATGTCCGGGGTGCCGGCGAAGGCAACATCTTTAACCAAATCCCCAACATCAACAAGCGGGTGCAGGCCTGGAAAAAGATGAAGCACGTGGTGTCCTACGAAAGCACCATGTCCGCCACCGCCGCCTGGTCCGACCTGATCCTCCCCTCGGCCGGGAACTTTGAGACCAGCCGTTTTGGGAGCCAGGCGGTATCGGACGTCTTCGTCGTCAACGGCCCGATGGAGCCAATGTACGAGGCCAAACCGGACCGGTGGATCAACGAGCAACTGGCGATCCGCCTGGGCGTCCCCTGTTTCCCCCGCACCGAGAGCGACTGGGAGGTCATGCGGCGGCAATGGGAAACCGCCGAACTGCCCGCGGCCTATAAGAAGATCAATCCGGACGCCAAGCTCCCCAGCTTTGAGGAGATCGTCCGCACCGGCAACTACCAACTGCCGGTACCCCCGGAGCAAACCCTGATCCAACTGGCGGACCTCCCGCCCGGCGGGATGGACACCGATACGGGCCGCATCAACTTCTATTCGCCCTATTACGCCGAACGCGGCCGGGCGGTGCTGGGGTCCGCCCGCGCCCAGTATATGCGCCCCTGGGAGGGGTACGAAGACCTGCTGGCCGGGGGCAAGACCGGGGCGAAGGGCCTGGTCTATTCCCTCCAGTTCATAACCCCTCATACCACCAACCGCACGCTCAGCACCTACGCCAATGTGCCCCTGCTGGATGAACTGAAGCCGCACACCGTGGTCCTGCACCCCGACGACGCCGCGCCCCGGGGGATCGGTGAGGGC
This sequence comes from uncultured Candidatus Sumerlaeota bacterium, assembly GCA_964533125.1. Lineage (GTDB taxonomy): Bacteria > Bacillota > SLNR01 > SLNR01 > JBMNPB01 > CAZHIT01. The sequence goes on along the minus strand of CAZHIT010000045.1, from coordinate 6,564 downwards.
GACACCGTCTATGTCTACAACGATTACGGGTGCATTAAGCTCCCCGCCACTTTAAGTGTCCGCGTCCGCCCGGGCGTGGTCAGCATCGGCCAGGGCGCCACTTACCGTCCCAGCACTACCGAGACCTACACCGCCTGGTTTGACGCCGACGGGGATGGGAAACCGGAACCGCACTTAGTCCCGGTGGATGTGGGCGCCTGCACCAATACCATCACCAGCGACCGCTGCTCCGGCGTTCTGGATCCGTACTTCGTCGGCCTGGGCTTAAACGCCGGCGGGGCGCTCTGCGCCGTGGCCAAGGTCAAACCGGAATAGACCGCCGGGGATAAGGAGGCAAACGCGATGAGCCAATGGGGTTTTTATTTCGACCAAACCCGCTGCGTCAACTGCCGGGCCTGCGTTATCGCCTGCAAGGTCTGGAACGAAGACCGGCGCGGCGACGCCGAACTGACGCCGGAGCTGACCTGGCTTGCGACCGGCCGCTACGCCGAGCCGGCCGAATACGACAACCTGCCCGGGAGCACCGGGAAGCTGAACTTTGCCGAATACGCCAAGTACCACATGAAGGAGAACTGGCGCCGGGTGTACACCCGGGAGCACGGCACGCAGCCGCCGGATGTGGACATCGCCCATTACAGCGTGGCCTGCAACCACTGCGCGGAGCCGGTGTGTGTAAAGGTCTGCCCCACCGGCCGGATCGTAAAAGACGAAGCCACCGGCATCGTCCGCACCGACCCTGGCCGCACCTGCCTCGCCTGCCGGCGCTGCCAGGACGCCTGCCCCTGGGACAGCCCCCAGTATTACAACGCTAACCTGGACGCCTACCCGCCCGGTGACCCGCGGCGGCCGCCGATGACCAAGTGCGACCTGTGTTATGACCGGATCCGGGATGGCCTGAAGCCGGCCTGCGTCGCGGCCTGCCCCCTGCGGGCGCTGGATGCGGGACCGCTCGAGGAGCTGAAGGCCCGCTACCCGGGGTGGACCGACCATCTCCCCGATTTCCCGGACGGCCGGCTGCCGGGGCCGGAGTTTGACACCAAGCCGAGCATTATCTTCCGCGCCAAGCCGCTGAAGCACAACCCCAAGCGCGTAGCGGGGGAGGGTGAACAAGATGAGACCCGATGAAGTTAACGGCGCCGGATTTACTGCCCTGATGCTGGCTGTCGCTGCGGGCAATACAAATGAAGCGGCCGACCTCATCCGGCAGGGCGCCAACTTAAACGCCCAGAACCACCGGGGCGAGACCGCCCTGCTATTAGCCCTGCGTCAGGGGGATGGAGCGATGGCCCACATCCTCCTCGCGGCAGGAGCGGACCCGAACCTCGCCGACTTCGACTGCTATGCCCCGCTGTTTACCGCCGTGCACCCGGACGGGGACGCGGCGACGGTGGAGCTTCTGCTGGCCAAAGGCGCTGCCGTCAACCAGAAGAACTGCCTGGGTGAGACGGCCCTGCACCGCGCGGCCTACCTTGGGTGCCCGGAGCTAGCCTCACGACTGATCGCTGCCGGCGCCGCCGTGGATGAGCCGGACCGGCACGGGAACACCCCGCTCCACCGCACCGCCGCCTACGGCTGGGAAGCGGTCGCCGCCCGCCTGCTGGCGGCGGGGGCGGATCAGATGAGTAAGAACCGCGCCGGCCACACCCCGCTGGAGCTGGCGCTCGCCGGGCACTGGGCCGACCTCGCCGCCGTCCTCCTGGCGAAACCCGACGCCGAAGAACTGCGGGAAGAGCTGCGCCGGACCGATGTGAGCAGCTTCGGCACCAAAGACGCCATAGCCATTCGGGAGGCCGCCCTGGAGTACCGCGATTTTAACCGCGCCCTGACCACTGCCGCCGCCAAAGGGGGGAACTAGGCCGATGGGAACTTTACGGGGATATTTGGACTTTGCGCGCCGCGATACCGCCGTCCGGAGCGTGCCTGAGCGGATTGGGGACTTTGCTGAATTTTTGGTTCTGCCGGACGCCGCAGGCATCAAGCGCCAGGCCGCCCGCTGCATGGAATGTCCCACGCCCTTTTGCTACGGCCTCGGCTGTCCGCTCACCGCCCGCATCCCGGAGTGGAACGACCTCACCCTGCGCCAGGACATCCGCGCCGCTTACGCCAGTCTCACCCGCACCAACCCCTTCCCCGAAATCACCGGCCGGCTCTGCCCGGCGCTCTGCGAGAGTTCCTGCTCCCTCGCCATCAACTTAGCCCCGGTCACCATCAAGCAGATTGAGCTGTATATCAGCGAAACCGCCTTCGCCCGGGGCTATGTGCAAGCTAACCCGCCCAGGGAGCGCAGACCCGAGCGGGTTGCCATCGTCGGCTCCGGCCCGGCCGGGCTGGCGGCGGCCCAGTCCCTGAACCAGGCAGGCTTTAATGTCGCCGTCTACGAGAAAAACCCCGCCCTCGGGGGAATGCTCCGCTATGGGGCCCCGGACTTTAAGCTCCCGAAATGGGTGCTGGACCGGCGCCTAACCCTCCTCGCCCAGGAAGGAATCGCCTTTGCCCCCAACACCGAAGTTGGCCGCGATATCGGCGTGGACTTCCTCCAGCGCGATTACGACGCCCTGCTCCTCTGCCCCGGCGTCGGCAAGCCCCGCGACCTGGTCATCCCCGGGCGGCAAGCGGCAGGCATCCATTTCGCCCTCGATTATCTGACCCAGGCAAACCACCTGGTCGCCGGTCTTGCGTCTGAAAATGATATGATCCACGCCCGGGGCAAGCGGGTCGTCGTCCTGGGCGGCGGCGACACCGGTTCCGACTGCGTCGGCACCGCCATCCGCCAGGGCGCGCGGCAGGTCACCCAGGTCGAGATACTGCCCCGACCGGAGGAGTGGACCAAGCCATTTAACCCCGCCTGGCCGGATTACCCCAGCATCCTCCGCACCTCCTCCTCCCAGGCCGAGGGCTGCGTGCGCGAGTTTGCCCTCAGCGCCAGGGAGTTCCTCACCCGGGACGGACACCTCACCGGAGTCCGCTGCGTCCGGGTTGAATGGTTCTGCAATGAGGATGGGACCCGCACCATGCGTGAGATTCCCGGCAGCGAAATGGTTATCGACGCTGACCTCGCCATCCTCGCCCTCGGGTTTGGGCCGGTGGAGCGCGCGCCGTGGCTCGCCGAGTTGGCCATCGAGTACGACGCCCGCGGGAATATCCTGGTCGACCGCGACAACCAGACCGATCTCCCCTGGGTTTTCGTTGCCGGCGATGCCGCTACCGGCCCCTCCCTCGTTTGCCGCGCCATCCACCAGGGCCTGCGCGCCGCCGACGCCATCGGTGCGTACTTGGGGTGAGGGTTACCCGTCAGCAACGTCCGGTGAAGGCTTCATTGGTAAAGGTGTTCCTTGCCTTACGTCGTTGCGGGCCGACACGCTCTTCGTCTGCGTGGCAATCCGGCAAACCCCGTCCCTTGTCCCGCCCGTCGTCCCAAAATCACCCCCCTGGGGTGATTTTGCGTAGGGGCGATTCACGAATCGCCCGTGTACGGTGAGGGATGACCGGTTGGGTGATATGAAATTGGTAACGACGGGGCGGGAGGGCACGGCGTCCCTCTCCTACGCCACGCAGAGACGCCGGGGCGATGGGGAGAGGGCCGGGAGCCTGATGCGCCCGTGTCCAATCGGGACGTAGGGGCCGGTCGCCCCCCCCCCCGCCCCCGCCGACAACGCCCCCCCCCCCCCCCCCCCCCCCCCCCCCCAAATTAA
>CAZHIT010000045.1:0-2862 GCA_964533125.1 uncultured Candidatus Sumerlaeota bacterium | reverse complement strand
TCGGGACGTAGGGGCCGGTCGCCCCCCGCCGCCCCCGTCCAAATATCCCCGCTTGCCAAGCCCACCCCCACCGCGATATAATAGAATTTAAAACCGGTCCCCGGCCACGCCACCCCCGCCGGCCCGGAAATCTCGCCACAGGAGGCAGAGCAGGATGCATCTACGCCACCACTACCTCGATATCCAGGCCGCCGATTTTGCCCCCCACACCATGCTCGACGGCGCCACCCTGCACTTAAGCCGCGACGAACTCCAAGCCCTGGTCGCCGACCCCCGCCTGGCCCGCGTCGAGTTCGCCCTCGCCTTCCCCGGCGAAGACTGCCGCCTGATGAACGTGGGCGACATCGTCCAGCCCTACTGGCGCCTGGGCCCCGGCGCCTCCACCTTCCCCGGCGTCGTCGATCCCATCGGCCCGGCCGGCACCGGCGAAGCCGTGGTACTCCGCGGCCTGGCCGTAGCCGAAATCGTCGAAATCGACCTGCCGCTGGGCACCTTCGTAGACATGCGCGGCCCGGCCGCCCCTCACACCCGCTTCTCCCGGACCATCAACCTCACCCTGGACGCCTTCCCGGCCCCGGGGGTCACCAAGCTCGATTACATCAGCGCGCTGAATACCGCCTCTAAAAAGGTCGCCAAATACCTGGCCCAGGCCGCCGCGCCCGCCCTCCCCGCCGCGAGCGCCGAAACCGCCGATTTCACCCTCCGGCGCGACAACTTAGACGAACTCCCCCGCATCGCCTACATCTGCCAAATCTTCTCCCACGCCCCCTACACCGACACCACTTACTACGGTGACGGCTGCGCCAAGATGATGCCCCTCATTATCCACCCGAACGAAATCCTCGACAGCGCCTTGTGCAACCGCAACTACTTCCAGCTCACCAACGCCGACCCCACCTACTCTTACCAAAACCAGCCGATCATCCAGGAGCTGTACCGCCGCCACGGGGTGGACCTCAACTTCGTCGGGGTTATTCTCTCAAATACCCCCCACGAGCTGACGGACAAAGAGCGCAACGCCATGATGGCCGCTAACCTCGCCCATTACCACCTCCGCGCTGACGCCGTGGTCATCACCAAGGAAGGCGGCGGCCATCCCCAGATCGATACCGGCCTCATCTGCGACAACTGCGAGAACCTCGGCATCCGTACCGCCATCCTGATTACCGAATTTCTCTCCCCCGACAACGCCGCCGACGAATCGGTCCTGTTCACTACCCCGCACGCCAACGCCATCGTCTCCTCCAGCTGCCTGGAGACCATCGTCTGCCCCCCGGTGCGGCGGGTTATCGGCTCCACCCCCGTCCCCCTGCTCACCAACCTCGGCAAAGTGGACCCCTACGGCGAGATGATTATGACCAACCACAAAACCCGGGGCGGCACCAGCCAGCTGGGCGCCACCCGCTATACATCCACCCGGTATTAGACCAGGCGGAAAGGAGGAAGAAGGATGAAACTGAGGATAGTGCATTACCTGAACCAGTTTTTCGGGCAATACGGCGGGGAGACCGCGGCTGATCTGAAGACCCTGATCCGGGAGGAGCCGGTCGGACCCGGCCGCCTGGTGGAAGAAGCCTTCGGCGGGGACGCCGTCGTGGTGGCCACCATCATCGGCGGGGACGACTACGCCGCTGAGAACCTGGACGCGGTAACGGCCGAGATCACCGGCATCGTCGCCCGGTACCAGCCACACCTGTTCATCGCCGGGCCCGCCTACGCTGCCGGCCGCTACGGGGTCACCTGCGGGGCATTGTGCCGCGCTGTCGCCAAGGAGCTGAAGATCCCGGCCCTGACCGGGATGGACGCCGAAAATCCCGGGGTCGCCCTGTACCGCAAGGACCTGTTCATCCTGCAGACCGGCAGCAACGCCCGCACCATGCGCGACGACCTCGTGCGCCTTTCTGCTCTGGCCCGCAAGCTCTTAGCCGGCGCCCCCATCGGCAGCCCGGCCGAAGAAGGGTACTATGAGCGCGGCCTGATCCGCAATACCCCCTCCGACCGCCCTTCATCCCAGCGCGTGGTGGACATGCTCCTCGCGAAAATCCACGGCCGCCCCTTTGCCACCGAAGTCATCCTCCCCCACCACAGCGATGTGCCCAAAGCGCCCCTCACCCGCGACCTCTCCCAGGCCCGCGTGGTCCTCATCACCGACGGCGGGCTCTACCCGGCCGGCAACCCCGACCGGATGCCCTCCTCCAACCCCGACCGCTTCCACGCCTACTCCATCGCCGATGCCACCACCCTCCGGGAAGGCGACTGGACCATCTGCCACAACGGTTACGATTCCACCTTCATCCTCAAGGACCCCAACCGCCTGGTCCCCGTAGACGCCATGCGGGAACTCGAGCAGGCCGGGGTGGTCGGCGAACTGCACGACCATTACCTCAGCACCACCGGGCTCATCACCACCATCGCCAACAGCCGCCGGATTGGCCAGGCCATGGCCGCCTACATCCGCGCGCACCAGATCGATGCCGCCATCCTCACCTCCACCTGAGGCACCAGCACGCGCTGCGGTGCAGTGATCACCACCGAACTCGAGAGCGCCGGCATCCCCACCGTCCAGATTTGCAACATGGTTCCCGTCGCCAATTCCGTCGGGGTTAAGCGCATCTACCCTTCCGCCAGCGTCAAGTACCCCCTCGGGTCCCCGGACCTGCCCCTCGCCGAAGAACAGGCCGCGCGGCGCGCTAACCTCCGGGCGGCCCTCGCGGGGCTGAACTAACCGCACCAAAGTATTTTGCGAAGGGGCGATTCACGAATCGCCCGCCCGTCGTAACCCCGTTCCCCCCCCTCCCCCCCCCCCCCCCCCCCCCCCCCCCCTTCCCCCCCCCCCCCCCCCCCGCCCCCCCCCCCCCCCCC
>CAZHIT010000044.1:0-13335 GCA_964533125.1 uncultured Candidatus Sumerlaeota bacterium | reverse complement strand
CGGCGATGACCAGGATCAGACTGCGGTTTTTCATAGTTTCACCTCTTTTTGGCTCCATCGTAGGTAATGAAAGGAACAAACATGTCTTCGGCGCGGAACTCGCCGTGGCTCCCGGCCTCCCCCACGGCGTGCATTCCGTGGTCGGAGATCACCACCGCCCGCCCGGGCCAGAGGGCCAGGAGTTCGCCCGTGTATTCATCCAGCACCCGCAATCGCTCGCGGTACGCTGCCCCCTCCGGCCCGCCGCGGTGGCCGGCGTCGTCGAGGCTGTGGAAATGCACCATAATGTAGTCGTAATCCCCGGCGAGGTACTTTTTGGCGGTCACCATCGTGTCGTCGTCGATAAAGCCGTCGGCGTTCCGGTCCGTGTTCAGGGCCACTTCGCCGTTTAGCTGGAGGATATTGATGTGTCCCTCGACGATGGCGCCCTTTTTACCGGCCGCCGCCAGGTCATCCAAAATGGTGGGCACCAGGGGAATCCGGTCCTGGCGGCTGTGGATGCCGTTTTGGTCCGGACCGACGCCGGTAAGCATGGCGGCAAAGCCGCAGTTGGTGACCGGGGTGAACACGCTCATCGCCGGCGCCGCGGGCGCTTTGGTCAGGTGGGGGATGTCCCCGTCCTTGGCCGCCGCCAGATACGGGCGGTAACCGAGGCCGTCGATGTAGATGACCAGCATCCGCTCGTCCTTGGCCAGACCCGCCCGCGCCCAGGCGTAGACATCGCTCACCCGCGCCGCCGGGGGATCCGCGACGATGCCGGCCAGGGGGATGGGGTCGGAGTGGTCAAAGCGGTTGAGGTAAATCCGGTTGCCCCGGGCTTCGAGGAAATCGTCACCGGTGAGGGGGTTTTCGCTCCCATCCAGGCCCACCGCGAGCAGGCGGGCGCCCTCCGGCAGGTCCGGGATGTCGCGCACCCGGAGGCCGCTGTGCTGGGTGACGACAGTGCCGGTGTACGCCTTGCCCTCCACCAGGCGGGAGGACTCCCCTTCGGTGTAGAAGACCACCGCGTGGTCTCCGGCCAGGAGGCGCCCGGGCGAGAGACGGGCCAGGGTTCTTTCGCGATTAATGACCGGAACGCCGTAGTCCGCCCCGCTCTCCACCACCAGGGTCTTGATCTGGCGGATCCAGGTGTTGATCGGGTAGGTGGTCGAGACGAACTCCCAGCCGCCCGCTGACTGGACGAGGTAACTGCCCGTGAGGTCGGCAGCGTCGATGCGGGCAGTGTGCCGGTCGGCCCCGATGAAGGTGATCCGGGCCGGATCCTCCGGTTCAGACAACGCCAAGACCTCCGAGAGCGGCACGCCCTCGTAGCTTTTGTCCCCAATGGTCACCTTCTCCGGAGTGAGGCCGGTGTAGTCTTTGACGGTGATGGGGCTCCCGACATCCCCGGCGATGGCAAACCAGGCGTCGGGTGAAGCGACGGTGCCGGCCGGGGCCGAGCAGCCGGAGAGGACCAGCGTCAGAGTCAGCAGGAGCGCCAGGGTTAAGATGGTCGGGTGGGTGTGCCGCATCATTTCTCCTCCCCTTCCGGCTGCGATAGACCCAGGATGTGGAAGCGCCGCAGCCGCTGCAGTAGTCCGTAGGCGATGAGGCCCCCCAGGCCGCCCGACAGAGCGGCGACGCTGAGGCTGAGGAGCAGGGGGATTAGGGGCAGGCGAAAAAACACCAGGTTCACCGAGACCGACCCGGCCACATTGGCCGCCACTCCCCCCGCGAAGGCGCCGGCCGGGGTGGCGGGCCCCCGCCGCCAGATGAGGTAGACGAGATCGACGGCCAAGCCGGGCAGGGTGTAGGTGAGCAGGCTCACCAAGCCGTGGGTGCCGAAGATGCCGAGCGCCACCACCAGGATGGCCTGCACCAGGCTGATGAGCAGAGCCGTGCCCCGCTTGTGCACCAGGCCGTACCCCAGCACCAGCCAGAGCATGTAAAACCCGCCGGCGACCACCCCGCCCGGGATGTACAGCGGGCCGGTAAGGATGTGCGACAGGGGAACCACAATCGGTTTGATGGCCACCCCCAGGGTGGCCATCATCGTGATCAGCACCAGGTCAAAGATCGAAAACCCCGCGAGCAACCGCCTGGTCATGGTCTTTCCTCCCCGCCGTCTACGGCCGCAGCGCAACCCCGGCGGCGCTCACGCTAAACTCCTGCTCCGCCAGAGCGGCCGGGGCTAATGTCTTCCCGGCAACGGCGACTTCCGCCGCGAGGTACTCCCCGAGGAGCCCGGTGATGGCTTCACCCGCGAGGATACCGCGAGCGTCGGCAAGACCGGTGGCGAACACCGTGGCCGTGCCGTTATACACCACCGCGCCCAGTTCTTTTACCTGCATTCCCAGGGGCAGATCGGGCGCGATAAACAGCGGCGCCCCATCGCCGGTGAACTTAATCGCGTAGGCGTAGCGGGCAAGTTCGAGCATTTCGTTTTTCACCAGGCCGTCGCGCCCCAGCAGGACGACCTTGGCGTCTTCCGTCAGACCCAGCATCGCCGCCAGGCCCACCGCTTTATCGGCTTCTCCGCCGTATTCGTAGGTCAGCACCGGCAATTCCGCGAGGCTATCTTCGAGGAAGACGATGTTGGTGACCGGGGCCACCGGTTCGTCCCGGACGAAGACCACTTCCACCAGGTTTTTCGCCCAGTACATCGCCCGCTCCCCGGGCACCACCGCCCGGATGGGGAGACTGTCTTCCTTGAGCGGTTCACCGTAGAGCTCGTAGGCGAAGACGATCTCGCGGTTTTGGATCACCGCCGCCGGGATCTCGATCCCGTAGCCGTCGCCCGAAACCAGGCGCAAACCGGTGAGGGTTTCCCGCTCCAGGTCATATTTGGCCAGGATGTCCCCCAGCTCGGCTCCTTTGTACGGAACGTCCTTCACTTCACCCAGAGAGTTGATCGATTCCGCCGTGCCCGCGGCGGGCGGCAGGCGTTTTAGTTCACCCACGCTGATCGCGGCCGGTTCCGAAAGACCGCTTAAGGTGATTTCGACCGCGTCCGGGCCCTCGTCCGCCGGCGTGGCGGGCGCGGCGCAGCCGGATAGGAGTAATGTAAAAATCAGGATCACGGTCAGCCAGAATTCGAGCTTGTACACAAGCTTACCCCCTTTGTGCTCCTGCCGCCGGTTGTGGACAGGGCGGACTGTTCACCCGCTAAACCCACGGCGGCCGGAGTGACACTGCGCTATTCGACTTTGATCGTTTTGATCTTGCCGACCCAGGCCTTGGTGGATTCGTCTTTCGCCACCACCATCAGGGGCGCGGCTTTTTCCGGATCCAGCTCGGCGCCGTCCTTCTGCCAGGCCAGAATGGTGTTGTCCGACAGGGCGCTCGCGCCGCTGATTTCGGCCGCAAACCCGTCTTCGGCGGTTAGGGTCACTTTTTCCGCTGCGGTGATGCCGACCGACGCCAGGACTTCGCTCATCTTCACGCCGGTGTACTTGTTTACTTCACCCTTTTTCTCCGCTTCGAGTTCGATTACGGTCATCGCCTGCATCGCTTCGATGGCAACTACCTTGGGGCCGGCCGCGCTCTCTACGGTTACCTCCCAGGCCGAAGGTTCCGGTTCCGGTTCGGGCGCCGGCTGGGCGCAGCCCGCCGCGAGCACCATTACTGCGAGGAGCCACAGGGCAATCAGGGTCCGGGTATACCGTTTCATTTTCATCATCCCTCCGTATGTTTGGTTGTTGACTTTACTGCCGTTGCTGCCGTACCTACCCGGCCGCTTTTGGCGTCGGCCCCCCTCCCCATGGGCCAACCGGGCGGCGTTATGTATCTGAGTACATATTGGCTAAGGCTCGCCGTTTTCCTGCCGCCGCGGGGAAAAAAGCTGGGAGCGGGGAAAAACCAAACAACGGGGGAAAGCCAAACCGGCGGGAAAAAGAGCGCTTCCACCGCCGGCGCACCGGGCTTTCGAGGGTATTCTCCAGTTGCCCGGGGCTGGTTTAGGTCTGGTTTTCGGGCATCACCACCGGGCTTAAAGCGCACCAGGACCCGGGTTACGCCCTTGCGGTGGGTCTTGAGGTCGGCGGCGGCGCCAGCCCATCGATGGGCAGACCGCTAGATAGCCCACACCGGTACGATCAGGTTCTCGTGATCAAACGCTGACAAACGGTCGGCGGTGCATACCACCGCGCCCGTTCCGCGCGGGAGAGGGGCTTTGTCGATGACGCCGAAAACGCGGGTGAGCTTTTTGTCGGGCAGGGTGGTTTTCTTGATTTCGATGGGGCAGAGGCGGCCGTTGCTCTCCAGCAGGAGGTCGATCTCTTTGGTGTCCTTATCCCGATAGTAGTAGATCAGCGGCTCCCGGCCGCAATTGCGATAACTTTTAACGATCTCGGCCACCGCAAAGTTCTCGAGGATGGCTCCGCTCATCGCGCCGTTCATCAGCGTTTCCCCGTCGCTCCATCGGGTCAGGTGCGCGGCCAATCCGGTATCGTCAAAGTAGAGCTTGGGTTTGGTCACCATGCGCTTGAGGGTGTTGTTGGAGTAGGGGTGGAGAAAAAATATTATCCCCAGCCTGGCCAAAATCCCGAGCCATTTCTTGGCCGACACTTGGTCAATACCAGCGGCAGCGGCAATGGTTTGGTAATTGAGCATCTGCCCGGTCAGGGCTGCTGCGGCAGTGAGCAGATTCAAAAATCGCAGGGGATCGACGGCGCCCAAAATGTCTTTGACGTCGCGATCGATATAGGTGCCAAGGTAACTTGAATAAACCATATGGTGGTCACTGTACTGTCCGCTGGCCAGGGCGGGCATCCCACCGGCAAAAATCCGCGCGTAAATGGCGGGAGTATCGACCGCTTTACGCTCCCGGGTTCGCCGGGAAAGCGGCGTGAAGTCCACCTCGAACGGTTCGGTCACCGCACCGCCGATTTCTGCCTGCGACAGAGAGGAAAGGTGCAACAGACACACTCTTCCCGCCAAGGACTCCTGCACTCCCTCCATCAGTCTAAACACCTGTGACCCAGTAAGCCAGAAGTCCCCGGGCCGGTGATGTTGGTCGATGTGAATTTTGATGTAAGTGAACAGTTCCGGTGCGTACTGCACTTCATCGATGAACAGCGGTGGCTTGTGGATTTGCAGGAACATTTTGGGATCGTTTCTGGCCATTGCGCGCTCAGTCAGGTCATCCAACGTTACATATTCCCGCCCGATCCTTTCCTCTTCGGCCAGCTTTTGCAGCATGGTCGTTTTGCCCACCTGCCTGGGGCCGGTGAGCAGGAGCGCGGGAAACTCTTTGGCTAAACGCAGAAAGGTATCTTCCATTGCCCGGCGGATATACCTCAGCACGGTCACCTCCCGGCTATATTATCACCCTATTCTATTATAGCCGAAGATTGCCCGTCATACAAGCGAAATGCCGTCCGTTTTAAGTGTTTCCATCATTTCAGACGCGATATCCGTGTGTCAAGGGGACAGTCCCCCTGTCACGCCCGTCGTTCCGGCCGAATCCTGCCCGCCGCATTACCAGCAATTCCCGCCTATATCCCGCCCATCCACAGCAGGTAAAGCGCACCTGCCACCGCGAATTATTATGGTAAACTAAAAACAAGCGGCGACATTCCACACACGCCGCTCCGACGGCCGGATTACATATTTCCCGCAAAGGAGGTATGCCGGCCGTTTTCTGTTGTTAAATTATGCCATTCTCGCCGGATAAAGCAAAAAACAGCGAAGGGAGTGCTCTCATGCCGCGCCACATTAAGATCGCGAGCCTTCTCCTCACCCTCGCCCTGCTCAGCTCCGCTCTCCCCGTCCTGGCCTTCACTGCCGGGCCCGGCCTCACCGCCGCCGCCCGCACCCGCACCAGCCCTGCCGTCGTCCTCTACCTCGGCAGCCCGACCGCCTATGTCTATAACCAGCGGATGCCCATCGACAGCGCCAACCCGGCGGTCACCCCGGTCCTCCGCCAGGCGCGCACCCTGGTGCCCGTACGTTTCATCGCCGAACGCCTGGGTGCCTACGTCGAATGGCACGAAAAAACGGCCACAGTCACCGCCACCCTCCAAGGCCGGACCGTCCGCCTGGCCATCGGCAGCCAGACCATGACCGTAAACGGTGCCGCCGTCACTATCGACGTCCCCGCTGCCATCATCAACACCCGGACTTATTTACCCCTGCGGGCGGTGGCCGAAGCCTTCGGCCAAAATGTGCAGTATGAACGCGACCTGATCCTGATCAGTCCGCGCCAGATGCTGAACCCCGCGACCGACCGGGCGCTGACCGGGGAGATCATCCGCTGGTTTGGGACGCCCCCGACTGACCTGACCGCTGCCGCCGCGGCGACCCTGCGCCAGAGCGTCCTCACCTGCGTCGCCCTGGATGAGGCCGGCGAGCCGTTTGCCATCGGCCAGGCCTTTGCTGTCGGCGAGGGGCTCTTCCTCACCGCACTCACTAACCTCCAGTGGGCGAAAACCGCCGTTCTACTCGACGCCGACGGGACCGAATACCCGGTCAGCGGCGTCGTCCGCTACGACCCCGCGAGTTCGCTCGCGCTGATCCGGACCGCCGCGCCCACCGGCCATGCGCCGCTGCCCCTGGCCGCCGCCGGACAGGTGGCCCCCGGCACCCCGGTCTACAGCCTCGATAACGCCGAGGAATGGGACTTTGGGCAGGCCGCTGGCACCGTCAGCGCCGTGGAAACCGAAGACGGCCAGGTCGCCATGACCATCACCGCTCCCGTGGACCCGGCCGGCCTGGGTCTGCCGATTGTCAACCGCCAGGGGATAGTGGTGGGCGTCGGGGTGTTTAGCTCCGGCGACGGCACGCTCCAGGTCGCCATCTCCCCCGCCCCCGTCCAGGCCTGGCTCAGCGAATACGTCCTGACCGACCCAAGCCAGGTCCCGGATGCGCCGCTCGCGAGCTACCTGATCGACCCGTCCGTGCCGGAAGCGGAGATCGTTAATATGATCGGGCAGTATTATCAGAGCATTGAAGACGAGAACATCGAAGCCTTCCGCTACCACAACCACCTGGAGCGGCCGGACCTGGACGAGGTCACCCAAGCCGCCCTGGAGTTGTTCGCCGACTATAATATCGACATCAGCGTAGAGAGCATCGACTTTTACGAGCGCAGCGCCGAACAGGCCCGGGCCAAGGTCATCTACACCCTTCGCGACCTGGACGATCCGGACGGCGAAGCGATCCGCATCGTTGCGCTGCTTTACCTGCAGCCAATGGTCGGATTCTGGAAGGTGTTTTTCGATATCGAGGTAACGGCGGAGTAGCGTTCGCCGCCAAACCGCAAAAATGCGCAACGCGTAGGGCCGACCGGATTTGGTCGGCCCTTTTTATCGCCACCCGGCAGGTCGATACCTTGTTCGTGGGTTAAGGCCCACGGCTTACCTTTGGTACTAAGCCGGTTGCAGCCGACTGCGGGTCGCGGGGACGGTTCTCTTGCCCCACTACCTCCGCTTACCCTCCCGGTCAAACGCCTTCCCCAGGGAAACCTCGGTTAGCGGAATCACGGCTATCATCCCGGCCAACTGCAGGTAAAAGAGCCAAAGCACGATCTGCTCGTAGTTTGGCCGGTGCTGCAGGCCCCAGATCAGGGGTCCGGCGACTAGGAGATTGATCACCCCGGTACGCAGCCAAACCCGGCCGGCGTACCGGTGGGCGTAGTCCCAGGTGTCATCGTTCTTCATCGACCGCGGCGTGCGGTAACCCATGATCGGGTTTTTCGCCGGCGGCTGGTTGGCAAAAACCCAGCCGCAGGCGAGCATCGTGAGCGACAGCATCGCGGTAAGGATTAGCATATAACCAGCCATACTCTCTCCTGCCTCCTACTGGGCGGCGTTTTCCGGCAGCCCGTTATTGACCCGCCGTCCGGATGATCTCTCCGACGGCGTGGACGGCATAATCCATCTCCGCCGTGGTATTAAAGCAGCCCAGGCTGAAGCGCACGGTGCCGCCGGGGAAGGTGCCGATGGTCTTATGGGCATGGGGAGCGCAGTGCAGGCCGGTGCGGCAGGCGATGCCGTACTCCTGGTCCAGGCGGAAGCCAACCTCCGCTCCGTCCATCCCGTCTACCGTAAACGATACCACCGGCGTGACCCGGGCTGCGTCGCGGGGCCCATACACCGTAACCGCCGGGTACTGCGAGAGACCGTCGATGAGGCGCTGGGTCAGGCGCTCTTCGCGGGTGCGGATTTGCTCCACCCCTTCATCTAACAGGAAGGAAACCCCCGCCGCGAGCCCGGCGATGCCGACGGTGTTGGCCGTGCCCGCCTCCAGGCAGTCCGGCATGAAGTCGGGGTGCACATCCTGCTCCGACTGGCTCCCGGTGCCGCCTTCCCGCCAGGGGGTGATCCGGAGCCCGGGCCGGACATACATCCCGCCGGTCCCCTGCGGCCCGAGCAGGCTCTTGTGCCCGGTGAAGGCGTAAATATCCGCCCCAATCGCCGCCACATCCACCGGCAGGTGCCCGGCACCCTGGGCCCCGTCGACCACCAAGCAGATCCCCTGCTCCCGGGCGAGTTGGCCGACCTCAGTCACCGGGAGGATAGTGCCGACGACATTGGAGGCGTGGGTCAGGACGATCATGGCCGTGTTCGGGCGGATAGCCGCGGCCACCAGCTCCGGCGCGAGTTCCCCGGTCACGCTGCACGGCACTGTGGTCAGCTCGATCACCCCCCGATTGCGCAGCGCCGTCAGGGGACGGAGCACCGAGTTGTGCTCCATACTGGTGGTGAGCACGTGATCCCCGGGCCGAACGAGACCCTTGATCGCCATATTCAAACTGTCAGTGATGTTGAGGGCAAAGACGATCTGGGTCGGGTCGGGCGCGTGCAGCAGCTGGGCGACCTTCTCCCGCGCCGCCAGCACGATCCGCCCCGCCGCCAGCGACCGCCGGTGCCCGGACCGCCCGGGGTTGGCCCCCACCTCGCGCATGAAGTGATCCATCGCCTGGTATACTGCCTCCGGCTTGGGGTAGCTGGTCGCGGCGTTATCGAGATATACTTCCATCGGCTGTGCGCCTCCTTCGGTGGCTGCGGGCCTTGCTGTTTCTATTATTATTCGCTTCGCGGGGCGGTTAATCCCTGCCGGGCGGGAGAAGAATCGCGGTGCCACTCATTCGCTCTGGCATTGTTTTCGTGACGTAGGGGAGGGTCTCCGCGCCCTCCCGTCCCCGTCATACCCCTGTCGCCCGACCGGTCCTCCACCGCGGCACGGGCGATTCGTGAATCGCCCCTACTAACCGGGAGGAACGGGGACGCGCAGGAACCCGGCCCGGCGTGGAGACCGACCCCTACCACCGAAGAAGAAGCGGCGGGGTTGGAAACGACGACGGGCCGGCCGGCGCGGCGTCCGGCCCCTACGTCCCTATGGACGGGGAAACGAGGAACAACCGGGGCGGGCCTGCGCGGGAAGAAATGAATGGGGACGGTACCCATGTCACGCTCTTTGTGACGGGGGGCCGCTATCTGGCCCCATTACCCATGCACAGATAGCGGCCCGGCGCGGAGACCGGCCCCTACGTCCGGCAAGAACGGATAACCACCGCCCCCCCCATTTGCGTCCCGCCCCGCGTGCGTGGTATGCTATAGATAAACCCACACTAACAATCGCGGGGGTTAACCATGCTCACAACCAAACCTGCCAAATTGATAGTCGCCCTCCTGCTCCTCAGCCTGGCCGGCGGGGCTTACTTCGCCCTTACCCGCCCCCTGCCCCCCACCCCCGGCGAACCCCTGGCCCCGGGCCGCCACTGGGTCGGCCCGCTCGCCACCGCCGCCGGACGGGAGACGGCCCGGGAGCAGCTTCGCGCCGCCCGGGAGACCCGCCCGGTGCTAACCCCGGCTCCGCCGGGCGACTACGACCTGGTGGTCTACGGCGCCACCCCCAGCGGCATCGTCGCCGCTATCCAGGCCGCCCGGCTAGGTAACTCGGTCGCCCTGCTGGCCGAATCCACCCACCTTGGGGGCGTCGTCACCGCCGGCCTGGGGGCCACGGACTTAAACAACCTTGCCGCCGTCGGCGGGATCGCCCGCGAGTTCTATCAGTGGATGTACCTGTACTACAGCCTGCCCGAAGCCTGGGTCCGGGAAACCCAGGACGAATACTGGCTTAGCTTGGGGACCGACTTCTGGTACGGGCGGAGTGATACCCAAAAAATGCATTGGATGTTTGAGCCCGGCGCCGCCCGGACCGTCTTTGACGCCATGCTTGCTGCCGCCGGCGTGCCGGTAGCATTGGACGCCCGCCTGGAGCGAACCGCCGGGGTGAGCCGGGAAGCGGAACGCATCACCGCCCTGCGGACGGAGAGCGGGGCCGAGTACCGCGCGCAGGTCTTCATCGACGCAAGCTACGAAGGGGACCTGCTGGCCGCCGCCGGGGTGTCGTATACCGTCGGCCGGGAAGGCAACGCCCGCTACGGCGAGCAGTATAACGGCATCCGCTTTAACGCCTCCCTCGGCATCAACCCCTATGTGGTGCCCGGTGATCCCATTAGCGGCCTCCTGCCATACATAGAACCCGATCCGCCCGGAACGGACGGCGCCGGCGACCACCGGGTGCAGGCCTACGGCTACCGTTTCCCCCTTACCCAGGACCGGGAAAACCAGGTACCTTTGACCAGGCCGGAGGGGTATGACCCTCTGCTCTACGAGGTGCTGGCCCGCCGTTTCGCTATCGAACCCGGGCTCACTCTGGGGCAGGTATTGGCTCTTACCCCCATCCCGAACCGCAAGACCGACACCAACTTAGCCGACCTGGTGGGTGGGAACTACGCCTGGCCGGAGGGCAGCTACGCCGAGCGGGAGCGCATCGCCGCCGCCCACGAAAGCTATGTCCGCGGCCTGCTCTGGTTTCTCGCAAGCGACCCGCGGGTGCCGGAAACGGTCCGCCGGGAGACCCAGACCTGGGGCTTCGCCGCTGACGAGTTTACCGCTAACGCGAACTTCCCGCCGCAGCTCTACGTGCGCGAAGCCCGGCGCCTGGTAAGCGGCCGGGTGCTGACCGAGCATAACTTGAAGCAAACCGAAGCGATCCCCGACAGCGTCGGCCTGGGGAGCTATTGGCAGGACTCGCATCTGGTATCCCGCTTCGTGGACTTAGACGGCAAAGTAAGGAACGAAGGCCACCTCTGGGCCGAGGCCTGGCTCTACCCCATCCCTTACGCCACTCTCACCCCGGCAGCGGACGAGGCCGCTAACCTCCTGGTCACCGTGGCCGTCGCCGCCTCCCACGCCGCCTATGGCTCGCTCCGCATGGAACCGGTGTATATGGTGTTGGGGCAGTCGGCCGCCACCGCCGCTGTCCTGGCCATCGAGCGGAACTGCCCGGTGCAGGCGATCCCCATGTCCGAGTTCCAGACGCGGCTGCGGCAGGACGGCCAGGTTCTCGATCCCGCCGACGCCCGGGCTCCCCGGGGGGTGGACATCGACCTCACACCCTACCTCGAATGTCTCGCCGGGCGACAGGCAATCGCCGACCCCACCTATTGGATAGCCAACGCCCCGGCCGGGCGGCAGTACCGGGTGGCGGCAGTTACGGATTTACTCCTGGGCTTAGGTCAGCAGTTCGACCCGGCGGCCGGGGACCTCGCGAGCGCCGCCGCCGCCCTGCAGCGGGCCGGGGTCATCGGTTCGCCCGGGTATTGGGTGGAGACCCTCAGCCGGGGGGCGGCGCCGCCGAAGGAATATGTGGTGAATGTGATTATCGCCGGGGCGCAGAAGCTGCGGGCGAAAGCGGAGTAAAGTTTGGGCGCTCCCGGAATAAGGCTCGGGCGGCAGGTTGTGCCTGCCGCCCTTGGTGTTGCCTGTCCCCGGCGCCAAACGGGAACCAGGCGGGCTCCCGTCCAGCCCGCCTGGTTCCCGTTTTCGAGTTTAGGCCACCAAATAGATCTTCACATCCGGCGCCGCGCCCACGAGCGGCTTTAAGCTCACGAACACATCGTTTTGGAACAACGCGCTCCCGAGGTAGGCTTGGGCGTGCTCGACGCTGTCAAACCCGTGCAGTACCTGGACGTCTTCGTCGCGGACCAGGAGGTCTTTGGAGACCGCGCCCTCAATCTGGTCGAGGAAGGGCTGGCGGTAGTCGGCGTACACCTTGGCGGCCGCCGGCCGGTTTACGGGGTCGATCACCAGCGTGATTTCGAGATAAGCTTTGGCTGTCATCTGGTTCACCTCCTTTGCTGTTCGGGTTATATCCTGGTTTCAGTATACCCGGGCAGCTTGGAAGGGTAAATATATTAAGATATTTATGAGCTACTATTAAATTTAATAGTGTTATTGCGAGCAGTTCACGCAGGGCGGCAGCTTCCGCTCCAGGGAGTCGTTCGTCTGCTCCCGGGACCAGAGACAGATGCTCCGCAGAATCGGCAGCACCGATTCGCCCCGCCCGGACAGCGAATATTCGACCCGGGGCGGGATTTCGTCGTATTGCTGGCGGCGCACCAGCCCGAGCGCTGTCATTTCCCGCAACGTCGCCGCCAGGACCGCGTCGGTCACGTTGGTCAGCTCCTTGCGGATGGCGCTGTAGCGCATCACTCCATTCGCGGCCAGCACGCAGATCACCCGTGATGTCCACTTGCCACCGAACACACTAAGCCCGTACTCCAGCGGACACAGGATCTCTTTTTCAGTCTTCGGCTCGTACTTCATCCCAGTCACCTCGTCACTATGAAATCTATAGTTACTATAGCACGGCGAGGGAGGATGGTCAACCACGGCGGGCTTGGTTTGGGGATGCAGGGTCGTTCGACGCTCCCTGCTCCTTCGCTCCCACCCTCATGTGACCAAAACACCGTAGGGACGGGTCACTGGGAGTGCGCCTCCGTCGTTATCCTGCCCCCTTCACATGGCGTGAGGGGGTTAAACCCCTGCGGCCAGGTCTCCGGTCCGCCCTAAGGTAACGGCGCCCGGTCGGTACTCTACTGCAGTAGGGACGAAAAGTGAATCGCCCCTGATAGAGTACGGCCAAGCCTGTCGCCCAAGCCCGCAACCCGGTGCTTCTGCGGCGACAGGTTAAGAAGATACGGGGTTTGCCAGATTGCCACGCCGGCAAAAAGCGTGCCGGCTCGCAATGACGTGGAGCAGGGGGCATTCCCAACAATGACACCTTTGCCTGTCGCCGCCGGCCAGAGGGTTTGGGTGAAACCAGCCAGTACCTCGGTTCACGTCATTGCGAGGAGCCTGCGACGAAGCAATCTGGCCAGCCCTTTACCCGGGGTCCGTTCTTCGGGCGATACACAAGGAACGGGGGGAAGCCAGATTGCCGCGCCGACGTGAAAACGTGTCGGATCGCAATGACGTGGAGCCGGGGGCTCCGTCCGCAATGGCGCTTTGGCGGTGTTTGTCAAGATAGTTGTCGCATGGGTTAAGGATTATGTGGCCACCAAAT
>CAZHIT010000043.1:0-13754 GCA_964533125.1 uncultured Candidatus Sumerlaeota bacterium | reverse complement strand
CAGGGCCGCCACGATTTCGTCGTTCGCTAGCCCCAAAGCGGCCGCGATTTCGCTCACTGTGGGCTCCCGCCCCGACGCCTGGACCATAATCTCTTTTTGGCGGGCCACCCGGGCGGCAGTTTCCTTCAAGCCCCGGCTGACGCTGACCGGCCCGTCGTCCCGCAGGAAGCGCCGGATCTCGCCCAGGATGAGGGGAACCGCATAGGTCGAGAACTTGACGTCGTAGCTGGGGTCGAAATGGTCGATGGCTTTAATCAGCCCGATGCAGCCGATTTGGAACAGTTCTTCCGCATCGTAATTGCCAGACCCAAACCGGCGGGTCATGGCGGTCACCAGGCGCAAATTGCGATTAATCATAATCTCTCTGGCCTGCCGGTCACCCTGGCCGGCCAGGAGCAGCAGGCGCCGACTTTCGGTATCCGTAAGTAGCGGCGCCACCTCGTTGCTGGGCGCGTTCCAGGCCCCCATCGCTGACCGCCCCGGCTCAAGCCGGCTGCGTCCCGGCTACCCGGGCGCAGCGTTTGACCATCGTCACCTTAGTCCCGGCACCTGGCTTGGACTCGACCTCCACCTGGTCCATGAAGGATTCGATGAACACAAAACCTAAGCCCATCCGCTCCGGGTCGGTGGTAAAAGACGGCTGCCGGGCGAGGGCGATATCTTCAATTCCCCGGCCGGTATCGAGCACGGTAATTCGCATCTCTTCCCCTTCCCGGCTGGCTTCCACGGTCACCAGGCCCAAATCCACCCCGTAGCCATGGATCACCGCGTTCGAGACGGCTTCGGACACCGCAACCTTGATTTCTTCCAGTTCCCCTAGGGTAAATTCCAGCTGCGCCGCAAAGGAGGCGATGGCCAGACGGGCGATCCCGACATTTTCCGGCCGGCTGAGAAACTCCAGTTTCAGATAATTTTGGCTCTGCATCGCTTAACCTCCTTATATGTTTTGCAGCGCTTTCCCTTCCGTCTCGAAGATGCTGACTACCCGCAGGACGCCGGAGAACTCAAGAATTCGCTTGACCTGTGGTTTGACATTGACCATGGCCATCTTCCCCCGCAACTGGCTGATCTTTTTGTACCGCCCTAATATCGCACCCAGACCCGAGCTGTCGATAAACGAGACCCCGTTAAAATCCAGCAGCAATCCTTTCACCCGGGTCGTGTCGAGATATGCGTCGATGCTCTCCCGGAACTGCTGCGCGGCGTGCAAATCCAGTTCCCCGTCCACCCGGGCGATTAAGGTGGCCCGGGGGGCCTGAAAATCGAGTTTGACCATTGCTCTACCTCCCTGTTTGCCCCGGCAACCCTGGGGGCGGTGGCGTTATCTGGAAAATAATTCTATATCCCGCCCCGTCTTTCCTCCTCCCGCCATAGAAAAAATACACCCCGGCGGGGTGCATTTTTCGCAAACCGATATTCTATACCGGCTTTTTGCCTTCATTGAGGAACGAAAATGTTGCGAACGGGACTGACCACGCGCCTAAAGAACCGGTAGATGGTGCGGAACACGCTGCCGCGCTCAACGCTGGCGCCGGCCAGCAGGTCGACCCGGCCGGCTTCCACCCCGGCGCTTTTAATAATCACTTCGCCGATTTTCTCCCCCTTGCGGATAGGCGCCACCACCTCACCCGTGAGGACGACTTCTTGGGTGATATTCGCTTCCTCCCCTTTAGGGGCGGTCAAAGAAAAGTCGGCGGCTGCGGTCAGTTGCAGTTGGTCGATGCTCCCTTTGGCCACCAAAACAGTCTTGACCAAATCCCCTTTTTTCAGCACCGGCTCCGAGCGGTACTTGGTGAACCCGTAATCTAAGAGGGCACGGGCGTCCCCAAACCGCAGGACGGAGGTGGGCGCGCCCATGATTACCGCCACCAGGCGCAGGTCATTTCGCACCGCCGTCGCGGATACGCAGTTTTGCGCCTGCGCCGTATACCCGGTTTTTAAGCCGTCGGCGCCGGTGTAGCCCACCCGGGGATGGACCAGGCTGTTGCGGTTCACGAGCCAGCGTTTCCCGTCCCGCAGCCAATACTCCCAAACCGAACTGTAGTCGATGATATTGGTCTCCCGCAGGGCGTAGGACGAGAGCAGGGCCACATCGTAGGCGCTGGTTACATGGCCAGGCGCCGAGAGGCCGTGGGGGTTTTGGAAGGTGGTATCCTGCATCCCAATGGCCTTGGCTTTGGCGTTCATCTGCGCGACGAAAGCGGCGGTGGTGCCGGCTAAGTGCTCGGCCATAGCGATGCAGGCGTCGTTCGCCGAATGCAGGGAGATGGCCATCAGCAGTTCCTTCACCGTCATCTCCTCGCCAGGGAAGAGATCGATTTGGGAGCCGCCCATTCGGTAGGCCGCTTCGCTTGCGATCACCGGGTCATCCAGTTTAATCTGCCCGGCTTGCAGGGCCTCCAGGATCAGCACCTGGGTCATGATTTTGGTTATACTGGCTGGCTCCAACTGCTGGTGCGGGTTCTGTTCCCACAGCACCTTACCCGATACTGGGTCCATCAGAACTCCCGCTTTGGCGCTTAAGTCCATCTCTTCCGCCCGGACGGCCGGGGCCGGGGTCAAAAACAGGGCACACAGCAGAATCACGCCCCAAAACCTTTGTTTGTCGGTAGCGTTCACGCGGAATACCTCCTTTGCTGGCGCTGGGCCTGCGACTGACTTTAGTTTCTCCAAAGCCGGTCTTTTCATACCGCGGCCCAGAGCACAGCAAAACGGGCCGGAGCAGCATTAACGCTGGCTCCGGCCCGCAGCCGGCAGTATCCGGGGAACTTATAGTTCGGATGGCGATCAGGATGATCCTGAATCAGGCAGATTTCAGATCGCGCGGAGGATGCCCCGGATCAGGCGGACAAAATCCGGCTTCACCCGGGCGGCGGTCTCCAGCACTTCCTGCGAGGTCAGCTTCACCGGCAGGATACCGGCGGCCATGTTGGTGATGCAGGAAATCCCCAGCACCCGCATCCCGGCGTGGTTGGCGACAATCACTTCCGGTACGGTGGACATCCCTACCGCGTCACAGCCCCAGCGCTCAAAGCAGCGAATTTCGGCCGGAGTCTCAAAGCAGGGGCCGGTGACCGCAATATAGACGCCCTGCTGCAGGCGGATGCCCAAACCGGCGGCGACCGCCTTAGCTGTGGCGGTGAGTTCGCGGTTATAGGCCTCGCTCATATCCGGGAACCGGACCCCCAGGCTCGGGTCGTTTTCGCCGATGAGGGGGTTGGTGCCGGTAAGGTTGATGTGGTCGGTGATAGCCATAAAATCGCCGGCCACGAAGCTCTGGTTGATGCCGCCGGAGGCGTTGGTAACCAGGAGGATTTCGCAGCCCAGACCGCGCATCACCCGGACCGGGAAGGTGATTTCGTCCATGGAGTAACCTTCGTAAAAATGCACCCGGCCCTGCATGGCTACTACCTTCTGGCCTTCAAGCTCGCCGATGACCAGTTGGCCGGCGTGGGATTTGACCGTGGAGACCGGGAAATGCGGGATCTCCCGGTAGGGGATTACCGCTTCGGCCTGGATGTCTTTGGCCATGTCGCCCAGACCCGAACCCAGGATCAGGCCGATTTTGGGCTGGCCGGTAATCTTGGTGCGAATGTACTCGACTGCGGCATTAATGGCCTGAATGCTTTTCATCTTTCGCCCTCCCGTATTTTTAGTACCTCCGCCGCAAAGCTTTTGCCTGTCGGCAGAGGTGGTAAATCCAGCAGTTGAGCGATCGTCGCGCCCAGGTCGGCAAAGCTCTCCCGCTCCGCGATGGCCGCCCCGGCGCGGACAGCCTGGCCAGTCACCAGCAGGGGCACATACTCGCGGGAATGGTCGGTGCTGTCGGTGGTCGGGTCGCAGCCGTGGTCGGCGGTCAGGATCAGGCAATCGCCCGGGCGGAGCGCGTCTATAATCTCCGGCAGGCGCCGGTCAAACGCTTCAAGCGCTCGGGCGTACCCGGCGGCGTCGTTGCGGTGCCCGTAGAGCATGTCAAAATCGACGAGGTTGGTAAAGATTAGTCCCTGGCTGTCTTCCTGCATACAGCCGATGGTGGCCTCAATCCCTTCCTCGTTATTATGGGTGTGGATAGCCCGGGTAATGCCGGCCCCGCTGAAAATATCTTCGATTTTACCAATGCCAATGACCGCGCACCCGGCAGCCTCAGCCAGTTCGAGGACGGTAGGCCGGGACGGCCGTAGACTAAAGTCCCGGCGGTTGGCGGTGCGGACGAAGGCGCCTGGCGTCCCCTTAAAAGGTCTGGCAATGACCCGGCCAACGGCGTGCTCGCCCTGCAGGATGGCCCGGGCAGTCTCGCACATCCGGTACAGTTCTGGCAGCGGGATGATCTCTTCGTGGGCCGCGATCTGAAATACACTGTCCGCCGAGGTATAGACGATTGGGTACCCGGTCTGCACGTGCGCTTCGCCCAGCTCCTCGATGATCCGGGTGCCCGAGGCGGCGCGGTTGCCGAGCACCGGCCGGCTGGTCTGCTGCTCGAACGCTTCGATCACTACCGGCGGGAACCCGTTTGGGTAGACGGGAAAAGGCTTGTCCAAAACAATACCGACCATTTCCCAGTGGCCGGTGGTGGTATCTTTGCCGGGAGAGCGCTCGCGCATCCGGCCGTAGGCCCCGCTGCGGGGAGTATCCGGCGGCAGGGTCCCTCCGTGGGGGCAAAGGCGTTCCAAACCCAGGCGGTCGAGGTTCGGCAGTTCGAGCCCCCCCACCGCCCGGGCGATATTGCCCAATGTATTGCTCCCGGCGTCGCCGTAAGCTTCGGCCTCCGGGAGGGCGCCGATGCCGACGCTGTCGAGGACGATTAGAATAACCCGGTTGATGGTTCCCATGGCATCACCTTTTGTCCTGGCTTTTTAGGCCCGCGGGTGGGCCTTGCTGTACACTTCCTTTAAGTGGCTGCGGGTAATATGGGTATAGATCTGGGTGGTGGAGATATCGGCGTGCCCCAGCATTTCCTGGACCGAGCGCAGGTCCGCCCCGTTTTCGAGCAGATGGGTGGCGAACGAATGACGCAGGGTGTGGGGCATGATGTCCTTTTCAATGTTGGCTTCCCGGGCGTATTTTTTGATGATCTTCCAGAAGCCCTGTCGGGTCAGGCGCCGGCCGTGGTGGTTGACGAAGAGCGCGGTCTCGCCGGCGGACTTAACCAGCCGGGCTCGTCCGCTCTCCAGGTAGCCTTGGACGTACTTCACCGCCACCGATCCCAGCGGCACGATGCGTTCTTTGGCGCCTTTGCCGAAGCAGCGGATATAGCCGATTTCCAGGTTGACGTCGGCGGTACCGAGCGAGATGAGTTCGGAGACCCGGATGCCGGTCGCGTACAGCAACTCCAGCATCGCCTTATCCCTAATCCCGGGTGGTACGCTCTGGTCCGGGCGTTCCAGAAGACGGTCGACATCTTCCACCGAGAGGATCTTGGGCAGGCGTTTTTCCAGCTTCGGCGACTCCAGGTTGGCGGTCGGGTCGCGGTCCAGTAGTCGCTCCTGGTTTAAATAGCGGAAAAAGGACTTGATGGCGGCCAGATTGCGGCAGATGGTCGAGGTGGCCCGCCCCTGCTCCTGCAGGTAGGCCAGATACCCGACGATGGTCGGGCGCTCGACGGCGAGGATGGACTGAGCGCTTCCGGCGTGCAGGAAAGTCCCGAACTGGCGCAGGTCGCGGCTGTACGATTCGAGCGTGTTGGCCGCCAGCCCCTTCTCGACCGAAAGATAGTTAATAAAATCGTGGACCAGGTTCTCCATCCTGCCAGTCCCCTTTGCTCCTTATTCTGCCAGAATACGCATAATCTGCCACGCCGCCGCGGTCAAACCGCTTTTAAATTCCACACCGGTTAACCAAATTCCTGTCTCTCCCGTAAGATATATTTCCCTGCCGCGGCTCCTTTTAGTTCAGAACCCCGGCCAAGAGCTTCATAAACACCGGAGAGACATAGGCTTCGACCGCGCCGCCGATAACCAACAGGCCGCACATGGCGATGACAATCCCGGTCGAAGCGAGAAACCCCGGGGCCAAGTGGCTTCGCTGGCGCGATATCCGGCTGCGGATGACCGAGATGGCAAAGGCCGTGGCCGTAACCGCAATCACTACGAAAGCCGGCAGGGCGAACAGATTATGGGGCATCAGGGACGCGAGCGCAAACAGAATCCCTTTGTACCCCATTTCCCGGACCAGAAAACCGACCGTAAACCCGATGGCAAAACCGCGGATACACACCGCCCCCAGGACGATTGGCAAGCCGAAGACCAAAACGCCGGAGAGCCAAATCAGAGCGGCGTTGCGCAGGTTGCTGATAATCACGTTGCGGGCCACCGTGTCGCTGCTGACCTTACCATCGAGCGCCCCTAAGTCCTGGAAGAAGGCCTGCAGGTACCCTAGCAGCTCGGTCTTCTGCTGGTCCCCCAAGGCTCGGTTGGCCAGCGCTCCCAGGACGATGCCCGCGAGCAAGAGCCCAACCACCAGACAGTAGGCGCCGAAATTATCCCGCAGATGCCCGGTGATGACCGAGCGCAGCCGTCTGGAAAAATCCATCCTTGTCCCCCCTTGTCCGTTTTCCTTCCCAATTTATGCCTGGACGCGGGGGGTTATGCTAATCTTGGCGCAATATCCCGTACCGGCCGCCGCCGCCCGGATTAACCGCGAGATCCTCCGTCCGGGCCCGGACGATCATTGCGGCGAGCGGGGCACTGATCACCCGGGTCAGTTCGTCATAAGGAACATGGTGCAAAACCGCCATCTCGCTTCCGAACCTTTCGATCAGCCGATCCAGGGTCTGCGGTCCCACCCCGGGTAAAAACTCCAGCGGGACTTGGTGGCGGTAAGGCGGACGGTGGCTGGGGTGGATGGGTGTTTCCCGGTCCCGGATCGCGACGATGCGATCGAGCACCCCCAACACCACCCGATCCCCACCGCAGGCCGGGCAGGTATCAACCGGGGGCGGAGCTTGGGCCACGGCGCCGCAGGCGAGGCAAAAGGTCCGGTGGTACTTGCCCAGCGCCGGGTCAAGCCCGTAATTGGCGGCTACCCGGCGTCCTTCTTGACGGTGGAAGGCCAGGACGACTTCGGCAAAGTTTGGTGCGGCGAGCGACAGGACATTGTACTCACGCCCGATCTTCGGGAGCGAATGGGCGTCGGAATTGCTCAAAAAAGTACAAGACGCGAGTTCGTCGATGGTATCGGCCAAGTCTGTGTCGGCGCTCAGACCCAGCTCCACCGCAGAAACTTTTGACCCGGTGGAGCCGGGAAAGACCTGGGACAGACGGTCGGTGCAGGCCCCGAGCAGGCCTTTGTGCGGTGTGAAGATATGGGCCGGGATAAAGACGGCGCCGTAAGCCTCGCCGATCTCCAACAGCTCCGCCGCCCTCAACTGACAATGGAGGGCCGAGACATCAATGTTCCGAATGAAGCGGCGCAGATAATCCCCACATTCCCGGACCGAGCGCAAATTGGGAAACAGGACCAGGCAGTGGGCCCGGCAGCCGTCATTCTCCCGGGTTTCCAGTTCTGCTCCCGGCAGCAGAGTGACCGCTTCCTGCCAGCATAGACCGCCGCCGTCCATCTCCCGCAGGTCACCCCCGGCGATTAAACTGGCCAGATCCGCCTGGACCGCCGGCGCCAGGCAATCCGCCAGGCCAACGATCTGGATGCCTTTGCGGTTCTGGCATTCATGGAGGATGTTCTCCACCGTCAGATTCTTGGCGCAGGCCATCTTGATCGCTTTGCCACTGCTGGAATAGCCAACATGGATGTGCAAATCGGCATAATAGTTCTCTAGAGGTCCCGCTGGCTCACTCATGAATGGACATCCGGGCCGCAAGGCAGATGCCAATAATCGTCTTGGCGTCGGCAAACTCACCCCGGCTCACTGCTTCCATCGCCTCCGCGAGCGGTATCCGGCTAACCTCGATTGCTTCGTCTTCGTCCATCTCTCCCACTGCCGGCGAAAGCTCCCGGGCCAAAAAGAGGTGGATAAACTCATCGGCAAACCCGGGCGAGGTGAAAAACGCCCCGAGCTTCGTCCATTCCGCCGCCGCGAGACCGGTTTCCTCCGCCAGCTCCCGCTGGGCGCACTCCAAGGGCGTTTCACGTGGCTCCAGCTTCCCGGCCGGAATCTCCCGCAGGATACGGTCGGGCGCCCGCCGGTACTGCCGCACCAAGAGGATCTCCCCCGCCTCGGTCAGGGCAGCGATGGCCACCGCCCCCGGGTGCTCGACCACTTCCCGCTTCGCCTCGTGCCCATTTGGCATGGCTACCCGGTCCACCCGCACTTTGATGATCCGCCCGTCGTAAATCCGCTCCGTGCCCAGTACCCGTTCTTTCAGTTCCTCATCCACCGGTATCCTCCCTCTCCCTGTCAATAACCTCTGAAAACCAGCCTCCCCCCTTCCCTTTGAAGCCGGAATAGTCGCCGGAGCTTTAGGATATATTAGGAGGGGAGGGATAAACATGGAAATTTTTATCCGCAAAGACAGTCTGTACCTGAAAGGCACAATCAAAGAAGTCCGACACCAATTGCGGGAATACCTGCTACGGTACCAAACCCTGCGGGAGTTGATCCAGCAAACCCAGCATTAGCCGCCGATGACAGTCAAAAACTGACCCCGCTCCTTGCTTTGCGCCCGGGCGGGGTCAGTAGTCTTAACCAGCTTTTTGCTGCATTCGCAGTTTGTCGGCCACCATGGCGATAAACTCCGAGTTGGTCGGCTTGCCCCGCTCCAGGTTGACCGTATATCCGAACAGGGTATTAATCAGCTCCATATTCCCCCGGCTCCAGGCCACCTCAATCGCGTGGCGGATGGCCCGCTCCACCCGGCTTGGGGTGGTCGAATAGCGGCCGGCGATGGAGGGATAAAGCTCTTTGGTCACCGCCCCCAGCAGCTCTACCTCGTTCACCACCAGCATGATCGCTTCCCGCAGGTAGAGATAGCCTTTGATGTGGGCCGGAACGCCGATTTCGTGGATGATGCTGGTTACCTCCACATCTAGGCTCCGGGGCTTGGCGGGGACGATGGTCACCTCGGTGCCGGAATTGGTCAGCTGCCGCACCCGCTGGGCCAGGGTATCTAAGTTAAACGGTTTAAGGATGTAGTAGTCCGCGCCCATCCCCACCACCCGCTGGGTAATGCTTTCCTGGCCGAAAGCGGTCAGCATAATAATCTTCGGCCGGCGGGGCAAATGCAGCAGGTTCAGTCGTTCCAGGACGCCGATTCCGTCCAAATGCGGCATGATAATATCCAGGATCACGACATCGGGGTTTTTCGCCGGCAGCATCTCCAGCGCTTCCATCCCGTTGTTGGCGATGCCGACCAACTCAAAGTCCGGCTGCTGGTCAAAAAATTCCTTGAGCAACTGGCAGAATTCGCGGTTATCATCCGCGATGAGCAATCTGATTTTATTATCCCCCATCCGGTCTCCACCTCACCAGTCTATTTATCTTGCCGCCCTGCCGCCTTTTCTGGCTAGATAATTCGGCGCCGGCCCGGGGATTCCTTCCGGTGGGATGGAAATTCGGACTGAATGTGGCAATTCTTACTAAATGTCAGGCGGCGAGACTGCCGGCCGGCTGGCCGCTCCATCCGACCTGGCTTCCGGCCCCGATTTCCGTCTGCAGCAGCATCCATTCGACAAATACCCCGTATCCCCGGGTCGGGTCGTTGACGAATACATGGGTGACCGCTCCAACCAGCTTACCATCCTGCACAATCGGACTGCCGCTCATGCCCTGAACGATCCCCCCGGTTTTATCCAGCAGGCGCTCATCGGTGACTTTAAGGATCATCCCCTTGCCTGAGGGCGAGCCCTGGGGGATGATTTTGCTGATTTCAATGGAGAACGGCTCAATCTGCTGCCCCTCGACCACGGTGTAAATCGTGGCCGGACCCAGTTTAACCTGGCTCATGGACGCAATCGGGATCGGCTGACTGAAATACGGGGTCGGCAAGGGCTGCGCCAGCGCCCCGGTAATTCCGAACTCGGTGTTTTTAGCGATCCGCCCTAAGGTAGCGGTATCGTCGGTGAAGGTTCCCATCTTTTCGCCCGGCTGCCCCCGCTTGCCCGGCTGGATGCCGGAGATGCGGGCGGCAACAATTTCCCCCTGGTCTAGGGTAATCGGCTGGTTCGTGTCCACATCAGCGATGATGTGTCCCAAGGCGCCATACTGTAAGGTGGCCGGGTCATAAAAGGTCAGGGTACCCACTCCGGCCGCACCATCCCGGATGTACAGGCCAATACGGTATCGTCCGGTATCCGGACAGCGGATGGGTTTAACCTCCCGCGGCAGCAGGCGTCCGTTGCGCCGGACTTCGAGTTTGAGACTGGCGCCGGTTTGACCCGCCCGGTCGATTAACTCGGCCACCTGGCTGTCGCCGGCAATGGTCTGCCCGTTAATGCGTAAAATCGTGTCGCCGATGTTGATGCCCGACTCCTTAGCCGGAATCAGACTCCGCCCGTCTTCACCTTTAACGCTCGAATACCCGACCACGATTACCCCCTGCGAGCGCATAATCACGCCGATGGCGTGGCCGCAGGGAATTAAGCTGGTGTTGGGGATGCAGTCCACCACCAGTTTGCGGACCGGAATGACGTTAAACAGGCGAAACTCCAAGCTCACCCGGCCGGTGTTCACCGGTTCGATTGCGAGCGGTGACTTTAAGCTGATCCGGGGGCCTTCCCCAGCCAGAAGACTGCCGTTGATTTTTACCGCTCCTTCGCGGTCACTTCGGATATACACCGCAAAGGGTAAGCCTAAGGCAAACTCCTGTTCTTCGCCCAACACGATGCGCAAACTCTCCGGAGTGCTGAAGAAGCGGCGGGACTGCGGGGAAAAACAAGCTCCGATGATCAATGCAACGATCACTATTCCGGTAATCTGGCGCGGCGACCATTTCCTGTACCTTATCACTTATGTTCACACTCCTGTTTTCTCCCCCGTTCTCTGACACACCTCCATCTTTTTGTCTCTTTTTAAGCTCTCCGAAACCCCGGCCTTTTATCCGGTTCTGTTTACATAACTTCGGGTTTTTGACTTCCAGTTCTGCCAATACCGTCTGAAGACGCAAAAAAGCACCAGGGAGCAAACCCTGGTGCTTTTTCTCCATTTTACGCGCTCATACGCGGGCAGTCTTCCATTTACCGGAGCGGAAACGCAAACCAATAATCAGGGAACGGACAAACTGGTCGATCGCCATGGCCGACCAGGCGCCCATTAGCCCCAGATGAAAATGGACCACCAGCGCATAGGCTAGGAGCACCCGGACCCCCCACACCCCGATGGCGGAAGAATACAGCGGCCATTTGGTGTCGCCGGCACCGCGCAAACCGCCGGCCAGGATGAACTGGGTGGCCTGAGCCGGCTGCACCAGACCGACGATGCGCAAAGCCAGCGCCCCCTGGGTGATTACCGCCGGGTTGCTGTTGTACATCCCGACGATGAAGCGGCCGCACAGGAAGAAGATGAGGCCGATGGTCCCCGCAACGATCATCCCCAGGCGCCTGGTTTCGTAGGCGCAGCGCTCGGCCACTTCCGGGCGTTTCGCGCCTAAGTTCATCCCCACCAGAGTAGAGGCCGCCATGCCAAAGCCCTGCCCGGGCATAAACGAAAGCGACAGAATGTTTAAGCCGATTTGGTGCGCCGCATAAGTAATCGTCCCCAGCGAGGCTACCACACGGACGAACATTACCTGCCCGCCCCGGAGGATAAACTGCTCCATGGCCGCCGGCAGGCCGATGCGCAGCAGGCGCTGCACCAGAGCGCCGTCAAAGCGGTAGCCGTCCCGAAACGAAATGTGGATAATCGTCTTGCCGGAGAAAATGGTGTACAGAATGAGCAGAGTGGCTACGCCGCGGGCAATCGCCGTGGCCAGCGCCGCTCCGGCCACGCCCATGAAGGGAAAGCCGAACTTGCCGTAGATAAGCAAATAATTGCCGCTAACATTGATAATATTGGCCAGCATGTTCACCCGCATGGGCGTGCGGGTATCGCCGGCGCCGCGGAGCACCGCCGAGAGCCCCATCGAGAGGCTGGTGAAAATCAAGCTGATGCTGACGATCCGGAAATACACCAGACCCAGGGGGAAGACATCCGGGGCGGCGCCCATGAAGCGGATGATCGAACCGGCCCCCAAGTACCCGCCGGCGCCGATGAGAAACGCCAGCAGGATGGTAATGATCAGGGTCTGTTTGGCGGTTTCGTTCGCTTTGCCCGGCTCTTTCATGCCGATAAAGCGGGCCACCAGCGCGGTGGTGCCGACATTTAGGGCCTGGAAGGTGGACATGGCAAAAAACATCGGCTGGTTACTTAAACCTACCGCCGAAATGCTCCGGGGCCCCAGTTCCGGCCCCAGTCGCCCGACCATGATCATATCCGCCATATTGACCAAGGACACTAAAAGCATCTCAACGATGGCTGGCCAGGCCAGGTGCACCACCATCTGGCGGATCTCCGGCTGGCTGAATTCTTCCTTCCCGGCGTAGGCGGCTAGAGAGCTTACCGGTACTGCCAAAAAAGTTCACTCCTTCTGTCTCGTTTTAGCCGATCCCGCCCAGCAGGCGCGAGAGTTCGGCCAGTTCGGAGTCGCTAAGGCCGGCAAATAAAGCCGCCGCCAATTCCTGCCGCCGGGCGCTGATGGCCTGCAGGACGGCTTCGCCCCTGG
Source organism: uncultured Candidatus Sumerlaeota bacterium (assembly GCA_964533125.1). Lineage (GTDB taxonomy): Bacteria > Bacillota > SLNR01 > SLNR01 > JBMNPB01 > CAZHIT01. Next base: position 1,107 of record CAZHIT010000043.1, on the reverse strand, counting down.
CCGTCGCCCGGATGCGGACGATTCGCCGGTCACCCTGGTCCCGGACCCGGGTCACTAACTCCCCTTTGAGCAGGCGGTCGGTCAGACCGGTCACAGAACTGGGAGTAACCCCCAGGCGCTCCGCCAGGTCCGACGCGGTGCAGCCGGCCTGCTCTACCAGGGTGCGCAGGAGAAAATACTGGGTCCCCGTCAGCCCAAAAGCGGCGCTGCTCTGTTTGCGCAGGCTGGCGAGAACCCGGGTCAGGTGTTCATCGACCTCCGTGAGAATCTCTGTTCTGCCCCTTGCTAACCGAACCACCCCCAACGCTTTAATATCCTGATTACTAGAAAGACAAATATTTTCTCCATCTAAGTATATGCCTATTTGGCGCTTTGTCAAGAGTTTGCTGTGCCGGTCCAGGGAACTCGCCCAGGCGGAACCCACAAAAAAAACGGCTGGCTGCCCCTCGCGCTTCCGGGAGGGTCGTAGCCGGCCGGTTTAGTGGTTTCTCGTGACTCGGCAGGTAACCTATTTAATTATGGTCAGGGTTTTAGCCGAGAGCTTATTCTTATCGGCCTCGCTCACCGGGTGGTCCCGGTCGGGGATTTCCATCACCGCCGGCGCCCCGCACAGCTCGGTCGAGAAATACCGCAGCCCGTTGTCGTTAATCATGGTCACAATCAGACGCGCCTCCGGGTAAGCCTGCGCGGCCTTGAGGCAGGCGGCGACGTTGCACCCGGAAGAAATCCCGCAGAAAATTCCCTCTTCCCGGGCTAGCCGCTGCGCCATCTCGATCGACTCATCCGAGGTAGTCAGGATCACCCCATCCAGCCATTCGATGTCCAGGACCGGGGGAATGAATCCATCGCCGATCCCCTCAATCCGGTGAGTGCCCCAGCCGCCGCCCGAAAGAATCGGGCATTCGGCCGGCTCCACCGCAAAAATCTTGACCGCCGGGTTCTTTTCCTTTAGGTACTTGGCCACCCCGGTCACCGTGCCCCCGGTCCCCTGGGAGGCGATGAAGATGTCCACCTGGCCCCCGCTCTGCTCCCAAATCTCCGGACCGGTGCTGACATAGTGGGCGCGGACATTGTCCTCGTTGGAGTACTGCCCCACTTCCCACATTT
>CAZHIT010000042.1:0-13940 GCA_964533125.1 uncultured Candidatus Sumerlaeota bacterium | reverse complement strand
AAGCGGCAGCTGGAATTGCCGGCTTACAAAGAAGATTTGACCAATTAAGACCTCCCTCCCTGGTGTATTGAGTAGCCTGGCAGTTACGCTTTTCGCCAGAAGGGAGGGAAATCCTGCCAAGCACCGCCAAACGGCGGCGGTGGGGCTAAGAGGATGTGGTATATTGATGGCTTGCACATTCGGAGGCAAAACGTTCCAAAACACGCCGGAGGAGCCGGCTCAGTCTCTCACCTACGCCTACCTGCTGGGTAAGTACGGGCTGATCATCTCCTGGCAAGAGGCCGCTGCTGAGTTGGGCGTCTACTGGGAGCAGATCAGGCGGATGTGCGCCAAAGGGGACATAGATACCCAAAAGATTGGCAGGTCCTGGCTGCTGACCACCCGGGCGCTGGCTGACTATATCGACCACGGGCCGGCAGTGCACCAACGAGCACCCGCGGATCCGCCGAAGCAGCCCCGACGGGAGAGGCTATTGTCTCTGTAAAAAAAGCACCGCCTGACGACGGCGGTAGAGCGGAGGGAGGTGGATTATGAACCTCGCGCATAAGGTGGCCGAACTCGAGCGTCGCTTGGCGGCAGTGGAGAACAAGGTAGCGACGATGGAACAGGCGGCGATCGCGGATATGGAAGCGATGTTGGGTAGCGTTGAACGGGAGATGATGGGAGGTGACTAGTGTGGCCAGTATGACGCGGTCGATCCAGCGCCGCATTGAGCGCAATGACCCGAACCAGCGGCGGCCGTACTACTGGGGGCAACACTATCGGGCCGGGCCCAACTATACAATCCCGCCCGGTCCGGCGCCGCAGCAGATCCACCCGCAGCCCTGGTTATTGGCCAAGACGCAGGGAGCCCAGTACCTGGCGCGGACCCGGCCGGTATTGCCCCTGCCGCGGCGAGCGGATACCCAGCGAAAGGAGGTGAAGACGAATGCCCAGAGCGATTAATCGGTTCGTCTGCGAGTGCTGCGGCAGCGAGTACCCGACTGAGGCATCCGCCAAGGAGTGCGAGGCGGGCCACGCAACCACCACGTATATCAAGTACCAGATTTACCAGTCTTCGAAGTCGGTCTACCCGGACGAGATCGTGATCAAGTCCGGTGAACCAGATGACGGTGACCGGAGGGTGGCACGCTACAAACTGCTGGACGTGTGCCAGGAAGTGCCGGTAGCCAAGATGGCCCCGAAGGCGTAGAAAAAGACGGCTCAGGAGAGCCGCCGGACAGAAAACCACTCACCCATAGTATAGCACGATGTACCACCGGCGCTCAAGGTGGTATTAAAAATCGCTTTCACTTCTGGTAAATCGTGGACGATTTAGGCAAACGGAGGGATGCGGGATGAGCTTTTGGACTTTTCTCTACGGGATCCTGCTGATATTTCGGATAGCCCTCCACTCCCTGGGTTTTGGGTTGGTCTTGCTCGCAGTGGCCTGGCTGGTGGCCCGCGCGGTGTTGTTGCTGAAACGGAGGTATGCCCGATGCGGATTCAACTGAGCGACCTGGCCTTGCACCTGTTCATCTGTGGCCTAAAGGCGAGGTTGGTCAGGTTAGCGGCTGAATGCGATTACCGGTTCACGGATCCACACCTGGTGGCAGTCAGCCGCCGCCTGGACCGCTACATCGCGGAAGACCTACGCAGGAGGATGACGGCATGAAATCAGTAACATGCCCCCGCTGCGGGGCGATTAGCTGGGGTTGGGGCGACTACTGCGGCGCCTGCGGGCTGGACGAGCAGGGCGCGCCCATCCCGGGGGAAATGGGCAAGGCGGTTACTGAGGCTGTAGCCAATGCCGCTCAGGAGTCGGCGGCGCTCTGGGCGGAAGCCAAAGACAAAAACTGAACGAGGAGGAACGACACGCATGGAAATTACAATTAACATCCCTGGTCTGTTTGAACTGGCAATGGCGGTGGATGACTACGCTAAGGCGATCGCCGCCCACACGGCCGATCACGTAATCATGCACAAGGCTTCGACGGCCGTCGCAACGCCGGCGCCTGCGGCCACACAGGCAGTCCCGGCGTCGGTGCAGGCAGCAGCTCCTGCGCCCAACCCGGCCCCCGCGGTTACGCCGACCGTGCCCACAGCGACCACGGCTTACACCCTGGAGCAGTTGGCGGTGGCGGCGACCCAACTGGTGGACGCCGGGCGCCGGAGTGAGCTGGTGCAGCTCCTGAGCACCTATGGGGTCGCCGCCCTGACAGCCCTGCCGAAAGAGCACTATGGGGCCTTCGCTACCGCGCTGCGAGGCATGGGCGCGAAGATATGACCGAGGGCAGAGCGCACGCCATCCTCAGCGCCAGTGGGGCCTACCGTTGGCTCGCCTGTACCCCATCCGCCAAGCTGGAGGAGGCTTTCCCGGAACGGACGAGCGAGTACGCCGAAGAAGGTCGGCTGGCACACTCCATCGCGGAACTGTATATGCGAAAGCACTATCTCGAGCCGATGGGCCCGAAGAAGTTCGCCGCAGCGCTGAAGTCGCTCCAGCAGAATCCACTTTACCAACCAGAGATGCTGAAGCACATCGAAGCCTATCTGGATTACATCGCCGGGGTGGTACACGGGTTCGGCAGCCCGCCCTATATCGCCGGTGAAAAGCGCCTGGACTTCAGCGCTTATGTGCCAGAAGGCTTCGGGACCGGGGACTGCATCGTGATCGGCGGCGAGGTGCTACATATCGTCGATCTGAAGTACGGCAAAGGCGTACCGGTCTCGGCGGAACGGAATCCCCAGATGATGCTCTACGCCCTGGGGGCCTGGCTGGAATATTCGTTCCTGTACCCGATCAATCGAGTACAGATGACCATCTTCCAGCCTCGCCTGGATACGGTAGCGGAGTACGCAATGCCGATAGCGGACCTGATAGCCTGGGGTGACAGCATCAAGCCGATCGCTGCCCGAGCGTTCGCCGGGGAAGGAGATTTCGTTCCAGGTGACCACTGCCAGTTCTGCCGGGCGAAGGCGCTCTGCCGAGCCCGGGCGGAGTTCAACACGGCGCTGGAGGAGTTCCACCTAATGCGGCCGCCGCTGATCAGCAACGCAGAAGTGGGCGACCTTCTGGCCCGGGCACAGAACTTGGCCGCCTGGGCATCGGATCTCAAAGAGTATGCGCTTGCGGAATGTCTCCGTGGGGGCGAGGTCCCGGGATGGAAGGCGGTCGAGGGGCGGGGGTCCCGGGGTACGCGGATGTAGACGCGGCATTCCGGTTCATGACCGCGGCCGGCATTGAGGAGGCGATGCTGTACGAGCGCCGGCCGCTGACCGTCCCGGCAGTAGAAAAGGTCATTGGGAAGGCCCAATACAAGCAGCTTGTCGACGCGGGGCACGTCAAGATGGTACCCGGCAAACCGACACTGGCACTCGAAAGCGACAAGAGGGAACCGATCACACGATCAAGCGCTTTGGACGACTTCAGAAACGAAATGGGAGGAAACGAACAATGAGTAACCAAAACCCGCAACACGTCGTTACCGGCAAAGCGAGACTGAGCTACGCACACCTGTTCCAGCCCTATGCGAACCCGAATGCGGCCGGCGCTGAGCCGAAATACTCCGTGACCATCCTGCTCCCGAAGGGCGATGTGGCCACCAAGCAGCGTATCGATCAGGCCGTCCAGGCGGCCATCGCCGCCGGGGTAGCCTCCAAATGGAATGGCATCCGGCCGCCGCAGATTGCGATCCCGGTCTATGACGGCGACGGTGCCCGTCCGAGTGACGGTATGCCGTTCGGGGATGAGTGCAAAGGTCACTGGGTGTTCACTGCCTCTTCCAAGCAACCCCCTCAGATCGTGGACGCGGCGTTAAACCCGATCATCAACCAGACTGAGGTCTACAGCGGAGTGTATGGCCGGGTGTCCGTGCAGTTCTTCCCCTACGCTAACAGCGGCAAGAAGGGCATCGGTTGCGGCCTGGTTAATGTGCAGAAGCTGGAGGACGGGGAACCATTGGGCGGCCGGACCACGGCAGCTGATGACTTTGGCGGTTATGCGGGCAACGCGCCGGCGGCCCAGAACTACGCCCAGACCAACCGGGGTCCAGTGTATCCGCAGCAGCCGGTGGCTTATCCCCCGCAGCCGGCAGCGCCGGTGCAGTACGACCCGATCACTGGCAAGCCGCTTAACGGCGGCGTGATGGGGCTGTGAGGCACCTCAGTATCGACATTGAGACCTATAGCAGTGTAGACATCGAAAAGGCGGGCCTGTACCCTTACGGACAGGCCCCCGACTTCCAAATCCTCTTATTCGCCTACTCCTGGGACGGATTAATGGTGCGGGTTATCGATCTGGCCAGTGGTGAGCCGATGCTTCCGGAAATCATATCCGCCCTGCAGGACCCCACGGTTATCAAGCACGCCTATAATGCGGCCTTCGAGGTCTACTGTCTCAACCGGTTCTGGCATTCACCCATAGAGCAATGGCGATGCACGATGCTGCACGGGATGTACTGCGGGTACCCTGCCGGACTGGCTGCCATCTCGGCGGCGCTGAATCTTCCGGTAGACCGGGCCAAGCTGAACACCGGAAAAGCCCTGATTAAGACCTTCTGTGTACCCCGTAGGGGCCAGTTCTGGAACCGGGCGCTGCCTGAGCATGAGCCGGAGAAGTGGCGCCTGTTCAAGGAGTACAACCGGCAGGATGTCGTGGCTGAGATGGAAGTTGAGCGCCGGCTGGCGGCCTTCCCGGTGCCGGATTCGGAGCAACGGCTTTGGCAACTGGATATGCAGATTAATGCGTGCGGGGTGTCGGTGGACCAGGACCTGATCGCTGGGGCCCTCCACTGCGACGAGGTGATCACCACCGAGCTGATGCAGGAGGCCGTCCAGCTAACCGGCTTGAGCAACCCGAAGTCGGTACAGCAGCTGACAGCGTGGCTATCGGCCGAGGGCGAGTATGTAGAGAACCTGCGGAAAGCCACCGTGGCCGGGCTGATCAAGTCAACCGACAATGCCACCACCAAGCGGATGCTGGAGATCCGCCAGGAGTTGGCCAAGACCTCCATCAAAAAGTATACAGCCATGGTCGCGGCGGTATGTGCCGACGGCCGGGTCCGGGGGCTGCTGCAGTTCTACGGCTCCCGAACCGGCCGCTGGGCCGGCCGCCTGGTGCAAGTGCAGAACCTTCCCCGGAACTTCCTGAAGACACTCTCCCACGCTCGGGACTGCGTGAAAGCCCGGAAGGTGGATGCTCTACGCCTGGTCTATGGCAATATTCCGGACACACTCTCCCAGCTCATCCGAACAGCGTTCGTACCGTCTCCCGGCAATGTGTTCCTGGTGGCCGACTTCGCGGCCATTGAAGCACGGGTGATCGCCTGGCTGGCCGGCGAGCAGTGGCGGTTGGATGTGTTCGCCACCCACGGCAAGATTTACGAGGCTTCCGCCTCGGCCATGTTCGGGGTACCGATTGAACTGATCCAGAAGGGCAATCCGGAATACGAGCTGCGGCAGAAAGGGAAGATCGCGGAGCTGGCCCTGGGCTATCAGGGAGCCGCCGGCGCCCTGGTCACGATGGGGGCCCTGACAATGGGCCTGAAAGAAGAAGAATTGCCGGAGATCGTCCACCGCTGGCGGAGTGCTAACAAACGGATCGTAGAGCTGTGGTTCGCTCTGGAGAACGCAGCCCTGGAGGTAATGCGGTCCGGACGGCCGGTAGGGATCAAAGGGCTGCAGTTAGCTCTAGAGCAGGACCACGATACGCGACAGGAGTTTTTCACCATCACCCTCCCGAGCGGGAGGAAGCTGTTCTACCCCCAGCCGTTTTTGTCTCAGAATGAAATGGGCAAAGAGGCGATCCACTTCCACGGTACCGACCAGAACACCAAGAAGTGGGGCAGCATCTCCACCTACGGTGGGAAGCTCGTCGAAAATGTGGTTCAGGCGATCGCCCGGGACTGCTTGGCGGAGAGCCTACTCCGGATAGCGTCCGTCGGGTACCAGACTGTGATGCACATCCATGACGAAGTTGTCCTGGATGTACCAGTGGACCAGGCTGATCTTGAACAGGTGTGCGAGATCATGAGCCGGCCCCTCGCCTGGGCCCCCGGGCTGCCGCTGAAAGCTGATGGGTTCATAACCAAGTTCTACCGGAAGGAGTGAGCATATGGATGGGGCCCCTGCCCGGACATACCCTTGCTGTATGTGCCCGGCCGTATACGCCAACTTCGAAGCCCGTGTCTGCACGAACTGTGGCTTCATCAGGGAGTTCTTCGATGACCGCGGCCGGCGGTACTATGTGCGGGCCGGCATTGGCAGAGGCACATACAAGACATTCGTCCGGGGCCCCGGGGGGAAGGAGTACTGCTGCGGTGCACTTCTTTGGCGCAATAGCTTCTCTGAGGCGCAAACGGATCTGAACAAGCTGGGCTGGCGCAAGGGCTGGCGGGAAAAACGAAAGGAGTGAAACGTGATGGAAGACGCGATCGAGAAAATCAACACCGAGATGGATGCAAACCCCAATAACGCCTATGTCCAGGTGGTGGGGCAGATGCTGCTCCATTACCTGCGGAAGAACCCCGGTGCGGCCGAACAGATCATGGCCGAGGGTAAAACGATCAAAGGCAGTTTGGCGTTAATGAAGGACGAGGCCCGCAAGCACCAGATCGACGGTTGCGGGGTCTTAACTGACCAGGAGGGGTTTGCGGTTGTCCTATCATACTTCGACATCCAGGCCGCCAGCGCCACGGCTATGCCGCCCGCAGCGGATCCGGATACGGACTTCGATGTGAAGCTGGATGAGCTACTCTGATGGCCACGCAGATGACGCTGGAACAGGCGAAAGAGCATATCCAGATACCACTGACAGCAGACATGACCAAATACGCCCGGGAAGTGGTTTTTAAGGATTGTCGGTACATCTTCACCTGGCGGGTGGGCAAGAAGCAGTACGGTTACTGTACCTACTGCCGAGGCGAATACGAAACCACCCGGTTAAAACACAATGTCAGCGAATCCGCTGGGCTTAAGCATAACCGAGAGATTGTCTGCCCGGTCTGCGGATACACCTGCAAGGTCAAGTCAAGTAAAATGCCGCGGAAGTCCCTGATCGACGAAGCCTATTTCGTGTACTACCGGAAATCAATGATCGATCCCAGAGCCCTCACTGCTATCGGCATTTATGCGGTGCAGGACCTCTCCGGTGAGTATAAAGGGGCCGAAATCCAGTACATTGACACTTCGCTATACGTCTTCCTACCCGGTAGTGGTGGCTTTGCTTTCCACCGCCCTTTATCGGCGGATGACTACTGCCAAGCGAAGACAGTCAAATGCCAGTACAACCGCGGCCGAAACCAGTTCATTGACTGCTGCTACGCACGGGAAAGCCTCCCCGCTGCAGTGGCCGGCACTCCTTTTCGCTGGAGCACTTGGGAGCAATACAACATAGCGGACATGGTGGAGTTCTTTGACCTCTTTGCCCGGTACCCGTGTGTTGAGTACTTGACCAAGCTGGGTTTTAGGCGCTTAGTGCAAGACAAGCTTGAGGTTGGACGAACCTACGGAGCCTTAAACTGGCGCGGCAAGACTCTGCTCAAAGTGCTGAGGCTTACCAAGCAAGAGGTCAGCAGAATCAAGGAATGCGGACTTGAAGTGGATTGCCGGGTCCTTTGGGTGCTGCGCCTGAGCCGGAAAGAGGGCGCGAACTTCACCATTGAGGAAGCGGCTAAGGTGCGAAATGCCTTTGATGATTACGATTTGGAGCAACTGCTGAATCGGTTCAAGCAATATGCAAGCCTTCGTACCCTAACCAGTTATTTCATCCGGCAAGCAGAGCGGGTACAGGAAGCTACTGGGAAACCAGCTTACTTTAGGGCCGACAGTGCTTTCATGGCTTGGAAGGATTATCTCGCAGACTGCGTGGCCCTGGGAATAGACCTGTCGAAAGGGCTAGCTGTGTTCCCCCGGAACCTTTACACCGCGCACCAAAAGACCATCAAACTGGTCCGTTACAAGACTGACCAACTTCTGAACCAGCGGATCAAGGACCGATTAAAAGACCTGTCTTCCATGTTCTTTTCCCAGGATGGCCTGTTCATCCGAGCGGCTCAGAGTACGGATGAGCTGATCGCTGAGGGTACCGCACTGGAGCACTGCGTCGGCCGATACGCTGACCGGTACGCCAAGGGGGCGACCAATCTATTCCTGATCCGCCGGCTAAGTGAACCAGACAAGCCGTTCTTCACTTTGGAAGCTCACGATGACAGGGTTATCCAGTGCAGCGGCCTGAAGAACTGCAGCCCGACACCCGAGGTCAAAGCTTTCCTGTCTGCCTTCGAAGCCGCCAAGCTTACGGAACCTAAATCGAAAAAAATGGGGGTGGCTATGTAATGCCCAATGACCTATCCACCGTTGACATCAACACCCTGACGGCGGAGATTCTTATCCTCCGGCAGCAAACGGTTCAGAACATCATCGAAATCGGCAACCGGCTGATCAAAGCGAAGGAACTCCTGCCTCACGGTGAATGGGGGCGGTGGCTGGAAGAAACGGTTGATTTCAGCCAAAAAACCGCTAACCGCTTCATGCAGGTGGCCAGGGAATGCCCAAATTCGTCAACGTTGTCCAATTTGCCGCCATCGAAAGTGTTTGCCTTGCTTGAGCTTCCGCCGGAGCAGCGGGAAGCCTTCGTACAGGAAAACCCGGTTGAATCGATGACCACGCGGGAGCTCCAGAAGGCCATAAAAGAACAAGAAACCCTACAGGAGCAACTGACGCTGGCGAAGGCCGAAGCGGTTGACGCGGGCAAAGACAGGGACAAACTGAACACCAAACTGGGACGGATTCAGCATCAACTGGAGCTGGAGCGCAAAGAAGCGCAAGCCACGCTGAACCGGATGATCGAAGAGGCCAAAGAGCACCAAGACAAAGTGACCGCGCTTACCGCCGAACTGGCCAAGCCAGTCACCGTGGAAACAGCGGTGGTCGAGAGGATCCCGGAGGCGGTGGAGCAGGAACTGGCCGAACTCCGGGCCAAAGCGGCCGGCAAGCAGAAGAGCGACGCCGTCCTTAAGTATCAGGTACAGTTCGATGTTTTAGTCAGCAACTTCAAAGCTTTGCTGGTCATCCTGAGCGAGATCCGGACGGCGGACCCCGAGGCATACGAGACATACCGCCGAGCCACCGACGGGCTGATCGTAAAAATGCAGGAACGGCTTTAGTCTGTAGAAACGGGCAAAGGAGCGTCGCCCATGCTGGTAAACGACAGACAGATAACCATCTCAGCCGCCGGTAACCGTCGGGCCACCCACTGGCCAGCCCAGACTCTGTACTGGTCGGAGCTGGTAGATCGCCTCCGGACGCCGGCGCGGGGCGTGGAGACCCTGGGCGAGTACCTGCGGCTTCCGAAGTCCAAGCAGGATGATCTGAAGGATGTGGGCGGGTTCGTAGCCGGTATTCTGGCTAGCGGCCGCCGCAAGGCGGGCAATGTCACCGGCCGGGATGTGCTGACCCTGGACCTTGACAACATCCAGCCTGGTGGTACCGACGACACGCTGCGCAGGCTGTCAGGCCTTGGGTGTGCCTATGCGGTTTACAGCACCCGCAAGCATGAGCCAGTTAAGCCCCGTCTGCGGGTGCTATTGCCGCTGAACCGAACGGTTACCGCAGATGAGTACGAACCGATCGCTCGACGCCTGGCGGCTATCATCGGTATAGAGCTGGCGGATCCAACTACATTCGAGGCGTCCCGGCTGATGTATTGGCCGTCGTGCTGCGCTGACAGCCAGTACGTCTACCAGGTCGAGGACAAGGCATTCCTGGATGCGGACGGGGTCCTCAGGCTGTACGGGGATTGGCGCAATGTGTCGGAGTGGCCGGAGGTGCCCGGCGCGCAACAGTCCCATACTAAGCTCGCTACCAAGCAGGGTGACCCTGTGGCCAAGGGCGGCGTGGTGGGCGCCTGGTGCCGGACGTATGACATTTACAGCGCTATTGCCACATTCCTCCCGGGCGAATACGAGGCTTGTGCTGACGGCCGCTACACTTTCACCGGCGGGTCCACGGTGGGCGGCGCGGTGGTGTATGACAATGGGGCATTCCTATACTCCCACCACGCCACCGATCCGGCCGGTGGCCGGCTGGTGAACTCCTTCGATCTGGTTCGGCTGCACAAGTTCGCTGATCAGGATGATGCCGCCAAACCGGACACCCCGACCAACAAACTACCATCCTACCAAGCCATGTGCGAGTTGGCTATGGCGGATACCACGGTGGTCGTACTGCTGAATCAGGAGCGCTATGAAAAAGCCACCTCTGATTTCGAGACAGTTCCGGACGATGACGCCAACTGGATGGCCAAGCTCGCGATGACCAGCACCGGCCAGCCTCAAAAAACTATCGACAATGTATTGGTCATTCTGGAAAACGACCCGCTGCTGAAGGGCAAACTGGCGTTCGATGAGTTCGCCAACCGTGGGCTATCGCTCGGGGCGCTACCCTGGGACAGCCGTACCCAGCGCCGGCAGTGGACGGATGTGGACGACGCCGGCCTCCGGCACTATATCGAGAGGACCTATCAGATAACCGGCAAGGAGCGGCTCTACGACGCCACCGCCCTCTGCGCGCATAAGCATACGATCAACGATGTCCGGGACTACCTGACTGGGCTGGTCTGGGACAATGTGAAGCGGCTGGACACCCTGTTCGTCGATTACCTGGGCGCCGCGGACAACCGGTACACCCGGGCAGTGGCCCGGAAGTCCTTGACGGCCGCGGTCGCCCGGGCGATGACTCCGGGGGTTAAGTACGACTATACCCCGATCCTGGCTGGCCCTCAAGGCATCGGTAAAAGCACCCTGCTGCGTCTTTTGGGCCTCCGGTGGTATTCAGACAGCCTGCAGTCCTTCGAGGGCAAGGAGGCGGCCGAGATGGTCCAGGGGACCTGGATCAACGAGCTGGGCGAGCTGAACGGGCTGTCCAAGAGTGAGACCAACTCAGTCAAGCAGTTTCTTTCCAGGACCGAAGATATCTTCCGGGAACCGTATGGCCGGCGGACCGGGCTTTACCCAAGGCGCTGCGTGTTTTTCGGTACCACCAATGACAGCGAATTCCTCCGGGACCGGACCGGGAACCGCCGGTTCTGGCCGGTGGATGTCGGTATCCAATCGCCTTCGAAAAACGTGTTCACTCAGTTGGAGGATGAGGTACCTCAACTGTGGGCCGAGGCCTACTGCTACTGGCAACTGGGCGAAAAGCTTTATTTGACCGGAGACGTCGAGGACCTTGCAAAAGAACAGCAAGAAAGCCACCGTGAGAGCACGGCTCGGGAAGGCATCGTCCGAGAATTTGTGGACCGTCCGGTTCCGGTGGACTGGGACAGACGGACGATAAGTGAACGGAAAATATACTGGGCCGGCGAGTTTGGTCGGAGCGACATCGACACGGTACCAAGGGACCGGATCTGCGCGGTTGAGGTGTGGTGCGAGTGCCTCGGGAGCGATCTGAAGTACATGAAGCGGATGGACTCTCTGGAGATCATCGGCATCCTGCAGACGATTCCTGGATGGATAAAACACCCGAGCACCATCCGATTCGGCCCCTATGGGGTGCAAAAAGGGTTCGTAAATTTGTAAACCTGCCTGTAAACTTGCTCCCGATTTGTAAACCAGCTTTTCTCTAACGCTGTAAACCACGTAAACCACGTAAACTATCTTTTTGATAGGTAGTTTACAGGAAAAAACCAGCTGTATCAAGGCTTTGCGGCCTCTTGTAAACCTTGTAAACTATCTTCTCTATAAAAGTATAAATAGTGAGAAAATATAGAGCGCGCGCGAGCGTCCGCGTGCCTACGCGCCCACACACGTATATGTAATAGGAAAACAGTTTACGTGGTTTACAAGTTTACAAAAACCTAACCGAAAGGGATGAGACAGCGTGAAAGAGTCGGTCGTCGAGGCCTACCTTAGAGACCAGGTCAAAGCCCATGGAGGCAAGGCCTACAAGTTCATTTCTCCGGGGAACGCCGGGGTGCCGGACCGGTTGATCGTTTGGCCGGGGGGCTGGGTGGACTTCGTCGAGCTTAAAGCCACCGGGCAGAAGTGCACCGCCCTGCAGGAGGCGCAGATCGCCAAGCTACGAGGCCTGGGCTGCACGGTGAATGTGGTTGACAGTATAGCTGGGGTGGACGAGCTGATACGAAAAGCAAAACGGAGTTGAGCAGAAGTGAAATTGATACCCCACGCCTACCAGAGATACTGCATTAACCGGTTGCTGACTGATGACGCCGTGGGGCTATTTCTTGACATGGGACTCGGGAAAACCGTCATCACCCTGACCGCGATCAATGACCTGAAGTATAACCGGTTTGAGATTTCCAAAACGCTGGTGATCGCACCGAAGAAAGTTGCTGAAGCAACCTGGTCGAAGGAAGCGGCCAAGTGGGACCACCTGAGCTTGCTGCGGGTGAACACGGTGCTGGGCAGTCAGCAGACGCGGGTCCGAGCCCTGAGCACCCCGGGGGACATCTGGGTGATTAACCGTGAGAATGTACCATGGCTGGTGGAGTACTACCGGAACAATTGGCCCTTTGACATGGTGGTGGTGGATGAGTTCAGCAGTTTCAAAAACCACCAGGCAAAACGGTTTAAGGCCCTGACCTGGGTGCGGAAGTTCATCCGGAGGATTGTGGGGTTGACCGGTACGCCAGCGCCGAACGGCCTTCTGGACCTGTGGGCGCAGGTGTACCTGCTGGACGAGGGCAAACGGCTGGGCAAGTTCATCACTCATTTCCGGGAGCACTACTTCGAGCCTGATCAGAGAGACCGCGACAGGGTGTTCAGCTACGCGCCAAAGCCGGGTGCCGAGGAGGTTATCCGGCAACTGATCGGCGATATCTGCGTGAGTATGAAAGCCGAGGATTACCTTGAGCTGCCTGATTGCATCCCGGTGACCGCCCCGGTGGTACTGGACGCGAAAGCCAAGGCGGCCTATGACGAGCTGGAAAAGCGGATGCTGCTGGAAGTCGATGAGAAAACCATCGACGCCGGCAGCGCGGCGGTCCTAACGAACAAGCTGCTGCAGCTGTGCAACGGGGCCGTATACGACGAGGCCCGGAGCGTAGTGGAGATTCACCAGTGCAAGATTGAGGCGTTCCTGGAGCTGGTGGAGGGACTAAATGGCCAGCCGGCCCTGGTGTTCTACAGCTTCCAGCATGACCTGGTCCGGATAGAAAAGGCGTTGATCGGGCATGGCCTGCGGGTGCGACGCTTACAGGGGCCGGCGGATGAAGTAGACTGGAACAACCGGAAGATCGATATCCTGCTGGCTCACCCGGCCAGCTGCGCGTACGGCCTGAACCTCCAGCAGGGTGGGAACCATGTAATCTGGTTCGGACTGAATTGGAGCTTAGAATTGTATCAGCAGGCGAACAAGCGGCTGCACCGGCAGGGCCAGGCCGAGCCGGTGATCATCCACCACCTGGTAGTTGACGGCGGAGTGGATGAGGATGTTCTGGCGGCTTTGGGGGATAAAGGTGCAACTCAGGATCGGCTGATGCAAGCACTTAAGGCGCGGATTGAGAAGGCTCGGAGTGAAACTAAGAAGGCGGTGATGGTATGCTACGACACCTGATAAACTTTTTGTGTCAGTTCAGAAATAGCCGACGAGGCTATGAGATTATGAATGTTCGTTACCCGGTATTACGCCGGTGGGTTTGAAGGGGGTGCGAGACGTGACTGTTGTGCTGGCTGGCCAGGCGAAAACCATCGTACGATTGACCCTCCACGCGATCGGGCGCTGGCAGACGAGGGTAGACCCCGACACCGACCCGGGCGCGGTGCAGGCGCTGATCAAGCGCCGCCTGGCCACGGATCTGCGACGTGGCGCCCGAGTCAATGCCCGCGGCGCAATCGAGGTTGAGGTCCGGCCCGGGGTCTGGGCGGTGTGCGTCCCGAGCCTGATCGGCGGCTGGGATGTGGTGACGATCTGCAAAACGAGCTAGCCAAGCATCCGAGGTA
>CAZHIT010000041.1:13566-13971 GCA_964533125.1 uncultured Candidatus Sumerlaeota bacterium | reverse complement strand
AGGCCGTAGATGGTATAGACCACGGTGGAGGGAAAGCTGATATAAAAGGTGGTAACCCGCGAATCCAGGTTAGAGGAATAGCGGCTCATACCGATGACGTAGATGGCATACAGCACGGCGGAGCACAAGGCGAGGAGGGCCCCGCTCGCGTTCACACCCTGAAAGGAGGCGCCGGCCACCGCGGCGGAGCCGGTGAGGGTAAGGACGAGGGCTAGGCCCTTGCGGACATTCATGCTCTCCGTCCCGAGCAAAATCGAAAACAGCAGCACGAAGGTGGGGTAGGTGTACATAAGGAGGGAGGCGACTCCGGCCGGGATGAGCTCCAGGGAGCGGTAATAGAGCGAGCAGTAACCGATGCCACCAATCGCGGCCACACCGGCCAGACGCTTTGTGTCGGCGGGCGGC
>CAZHIT010000041.1:9995-13556 GCA_964533125.1 uncultured Candidatus Sumerlaeota bacterium | reverse complement strand
AGGACGCTGACCCCGGCCCGGCGGCAGGAGCACCAGAGCAGGAAAGCGGAAATGGCGTAGCGGAAGGCGAGCAGGGTGAGGAAGTTCGCTCCCCCGCGGTAGGCGAATTTTACGATAATCGGGGATAGCCCGTAACAGGCCACCGCCAGGAGAATGAAGCCAACCCCTTTTTTGTCCATTCCAGCATCCCCTTGCTTCCGGATTGTTCTCCTCCATTGTACTCCCGGGGCCGGGAGGCCGTCAAACTGCCGCAGGTGATGATCTCGCTATTGTACCGGCAGGTTATCGGCGTCCGGGCGCCGAATGTATTGGCAAAACAGGCCACCGGCGCTTTTGCCGCTGGCAGAGGAGGGTGCCCATGCTGACAGTCCGCCCCGCTGCGGCCGGGGACAATGGCGAACTGCTCGCTCTGGTCAAGGCCGGGACCGGGGGAGCCATTGACCGCAACGATGACTTTTTTGCCCGGTCGCGCCTGTATCCTGGTTCCCGGGTCTATGTGGCCGTGGAGGACGACCATGTCGTGGGTACGGTCAGCCGGGCGACCAAGACCGTACGGGTCGGTGGCCGGGAAGTTCTGGCGAGCTACTTGTTTGACCTGGATTACCACCATCCATTTTTTGATGAATTGTTGCTGACCCGCTGCGCGGAAGATGATGCCGCCGAGGGGGTCAGCCTGAGTTATCTCCAGTTGCTGACCGGCAATCCCCGTTCCGGCCGGCGGTTTTTGGTTTGGGATTATGCCGCGGTCGCGCAGGTGTGGCTGGCGGTGCTGCTGCCGGACCAGGCGTTGCCGGGTGCGGCCCCGGCCGGGGTGCGGACGGCGGCGCCGGCCGATTACCCGGCAATTGCGGCGCTGCTGAACCTCTGCTACCGCGACTACGAGTTCTATGTCCCGTTTACCGCCGGGTCGCTCGCTGAGATGATTGCCCAAACGCCGGGGTACGTGAATCTTTCCGTCTACGAACGCGAGGGGGAGATTCTGGCCTGTTTGGGTTATTTGGATTACCGCGCGGTGTACCGCTTCGTCCATATCAACCAGGCCCAAAGGCCCCGGCAGGGCGGGAGCGGCCCCAAATACCTGCTGCCTTGGCTGCCGGAGATCGATACCCCCTGGAACGGTCTGATCCCCTTCCCCATCGGCTACCGGGATAGCGTAGACGACCTCGGGCCGCTTTGGCAGGAGTTTAGCCGTCGGTGCAGTGCGGAGAAGGTACCGGGCCTGCTGCGCTTTGACCAGCGGGAGCCGATTCGGGCGCTGGAGCGGCGGGAGGCGTCGGCGGTAACCACCAGCCCGATGCTGATGTTGGCCAAAACCTACGGGGGGCTGCGGCTGCCCGGTCCGCAGCGGCTGGTGTATACCGACCCGCGGGATCTGTAAAAGGCGAAGACAGGAGGTTAGGGTATGCTGACGGTGCGGGAAGCCACGGTGGAGGATAACGCGGCCCTCTTGGCGCTGCTGCAGGCGGGGACCGGGGGAGCGATCGAGCGCAGCCCCGACTATTTTACCCGGGCGAAGCTGTATGGGCAGGCACGGGTCTATGTGGCCGTGGAGAACGATACAATCGTGGCTACGATGAGCCGAACGGTGAAGACGGTGCAGGTGGGCGGTCGGGCGGTGCGGGCGAGCCATTTGTTTGATCTGGATTACCACAAGCCGCACTTTGACGCCGTCCTGCTGGAGCGGTGCCGGCAGGAGGATGAGTCCGAGGGGGTCAGCTTCAGCTCGCTGCAACTATTGACCGGCAACCCCCGCGCCGGCGTCCGCTTTGCGCCGGAAGGGTTTGCGACCGAAGCTAACATCTGGATGTCGGTGCTGACTCCAACCCCGTCCCCGACCGGCGGCGGGGAAGCGCCAAGCGGGGTCAGGCGGGCGGTACCGGCCGATTACCCGGCTCTGGCGGATCTGCTGAACCATTGTTATCGGGAATACGAATATTTCGTCCCGTTTACCGCCGAAGGGCTGGCGGCGCTGGTGGAGAGCGGACCCGGCATGGCGGCGGCGAACCTCTACGTCCGCGAGCAGGGCGGAAGGTTGGTGGCGGCCTTGGGTTATCTGGATTACCGCCAGGTGTACCGCTTCGTGATCATTACCCACGGGCGCCGGCCCCGGCAGATTTATGGGCCTAGTCAGTACCTGCTGCCCTGGCTGCCGCCGTTCGATCAACCTTGGAACTGCCTGCTGCCTTTTCCCCTGGCTTACCGGGACGCGGTGGAGGATGTGCGGCCGCTGTGGCGGGACTTCAGCCGGTATGCCGCCGGGCAGAAGGCGCCGGCCTTGCTGCGCTTTGACCAGCGGGACCCGCTGCGGGCCCTGGAGCGACTGGAGTTTTCGGGCATGACCACGAGCCCGATGAACCTGATGCTGCGGACGTACGGCGATTTCCGGCTGCCGGGGCCGCAGCGGTTGGTGTACGCCGACCCGCGGGATTTGTAGCCTGCCGCGGGGAGTTGGGGGATGGCGGTCGATCCTGCAAGGATTATACAGCAAATTGTGGCCGGCCAGGTAACTGGCCGGCCGCTGGTCGTCGCTCATCCGACGGCGTATTGCTCATCATGTTCCACACTCCTTGAACCCGGCGAGTTGTTGTCCCCTGGTAACTAGATTGACGGCAAGACCGGGGGTCAGGCTTCATCCCCGGTCAGGTTTCCCCACTGCTCGTAGAGCCGGCCGATCTCTGCTTTCAGTCTGGTTTGCTCCCGGTACAGCGGCTCCAGACGTCCGTAATCGCTCTCTGCCGCCGCCATCTCCGCTTCGACTGCCGTCAGTTTGGCTTCCAGGTCCAGGATTTGTTCCTCCAGGGCCTGGATTTCGCGTTGGCGGCGGTCATTGCCTTTGGCGGTTTCTTTGGAGCGGGAAGGTTCTTTGGTGCGGGCGGATTCGCTTTTCGCGGCGCTGGGGGTCGGTTGGGGCGGGAGGGCGGGGGCGGAACGGCGGCGCCACTCCCGGTAATCGTCATAGGTCCCGGCAAAGGATATGATACGCGTGTCGGCCAGTTCCCAGATACTTTCCGCGAAGCGGCGGATGAAGTACCGGTCGTGCGAAACGAAGAGGACGGTTCCGGAGAATTCGTCGACCGCCGCCTCGATCCACTCCCGGGAGGCGATATCGAGGTGGTTCGTGGGTTCGTCGAGGATGAGCAGGTTGATGTCCTGCTGCATAATGAGGCAGAGGCGCAGCCGGCTTTTTTCGCCGCCCGAGAGCGCGCCCACCGGTTTGAAGACGGTGTCGCCGGGGAAATGGAAGGCGGCCAGCCGATGCCGGGCGGCGGCTTCACTGCAGTTCAGTTCGTACCGGACGGTGTCGAGGACCGGCTGATCCGGGTTCGGAAACACGATAGTCTGGGGCAAAAAGGCCCAGCGCACGCTCGGTCCTAAGGAGAGGCGGCCGGCGTCGGGTTCGATTTCGCCGGTGATGAGCCGGAGCAGGGTGCTTTTGCCGCTGCCGTTACCGCCGATGAGGGCTAAGCGATCGCCCCGGGCGATGGTGAGGCTAAGGTCAGCCAGGATGGTCCGGTCGCCGAAGGTCTTGGTCAGGGATCGGATCTCGAGTTGCATCCAAGT
>CAZHIT010000041.1:6099-9971 GCA_964533125.1 uncultured Candidatus Sumerlaeota bacterium | reverse complement strand
ATATCCTGGCCGGAGCGGCCGCCGGCCTGGAAGCCGACGGTGAGGGCCTTGGCTTGGATCGGTTTTTCGGTCTGCTCCAGCCGCTCGATTCTTTTTTCCATCGCGAAGGCGCGTTTGTGCAGTCCCGGATTGTCGGCGTTGCGGGCCCACTGGTGCAATTGGTTGGCGGCTTCGGTGAGCTGGCGGATTTTACGCTGTTCCTGCCGGTACTGCTCCTGCTGCTGTTGGAAGCGGGCCGCCTTTTCCTGGACGTAAAAGCTGTAATTGCCCGCATACTCGGCCGTAGTGCCGTTTTCGATGGCGATGGTGCGGGTGACCACCCGGTCGAGACAGTGCCGGTCGTGGGAAATAACCAGGAGGGTGCCCTGGTACTGCCGCAGGTACTCCTCCAGCCATTCCAGGGAGGGGAGATCGAGGTGGTTGGTCGGTTCGTCCAGGAGCAGGGTGTTGGTGTCCTGGAGCATGATCCGGGCCAGATTGATGCGGGTTTGCTCGCCGCCGCTCCGCTCCCGGTAGGGCTGACCGGTGTTGGTTATATCCAGGCCGGTACACACGCGGGCGATGTTGCTCTCCAGGGCGTAGCCGTCGGCGGCGAGGAACCGGGTTTGCACCTCACCGTAGCGCCGGAGCAGGTCGGGGGTGGAGTTGGCGGCGAGGGCCGATTCCAATTGCTGCATCTCGGCCTGCAGTCCGTGCTGGTATGCCTGCGCCGTCTGCAGTACATCCAGCACGGTAAAATGGTCGGGGTAGGCAGGGATTTGGTCCAGGAAGCCCAGGCGGGCGCCGGTGGACCGGCTTATCGTACCGGCGTCGGGGGTTTCGGTCCCGGCCAGGATTTTCAGCAGGGTGGACTTGCCGGCGCCGTTGGGGCCCAACAGGGCGACTTTTTCGCCGGCGTAGACCTCCAGGGTGATTCCTTGCAGGACATGGTTGGAGCCGTAGTATTTTTGGATCCCGTGCAGGGAAAAAACGCTCATGGTGTTCACTCCTCAGTTTGTTGTGTGGTTGCGGTGGGACATAAAAAAGCCCGGGCAGCAAAACCACCCGGGCTCCGTAAATCAGTTGGGGGTGTTTACCGGCTTAAGGCGTATCGGTTTTTGGGCAGACTACTCCCTTAAGCGGTAAACGGTCGGAAATCCGGGCAACCTGGTGCCGGAGCTGGTGCTGTTTTTGGGTCTGATACACGTTCTGGTCCATGGCTGCGCCTCCTTCCTGGGTATACGATACCACATTTACCCGGCGCTGACAAGACCGGGTTATTGGCCGGATTTTCTCGTCCGGAATCAAGGGTTTTGGCGGCGGAAGGAGAATACTAAGGGCATTATCGTATTGGGACGAAAAATACCTGCCGTTTGGCCTCCTGCCGCGGGTTTTGGCCGTCAGACGGGCAGCATAAGCGGAAAGAGGGGAAGACCATGCCGGCCATCCAGGTAAAGCCAAAGAGCTGCACCGGCTGCCGCTTTTGCGAAATCGTGTGCGGTTTTCAGCACGAACAGGTTTGCCGGCCGGCGGGCAGCTGGATCCGGGTGCAGAAAGACGAAAGCCAGGGGACCGAGTTGCCGGTGGTCTGCCGGCAGTGTGATAATCCCCGGTGCGCGGCTGTCTGCGGGTCCGGGGCGCTGTACCGGGATGAAAGCAGCGGACTGGTTGGGTACGATCCCGGCCGGTGCAGCGGCTGCGGGGCCTGTATTGGGGCCTGCGCCTGGGGGGCGATTTGGTCTGACCCAGGCAGCGGCAAGGTACTCAAGTGCGACCTCTGCGGGGGCGAACCGGCCTGCGTCCGGTATTGTCCAACCCAGACTCTGACATACGACCGGTAGTCTGATATAGAGGGATACGAAGGGTGGCCGCAGTGAAGGGGGAGCAGCGTGTACGGCTGGACTGGGAATATGGCCTGGGTGAATCTCAGTACGGGTCAGATCGACTATCTGTATCTGCCGGAAGAATGGCGGTACGCCTATCTGGGCGGGCGGGGCCTGAACTCGCGCCTGCTGTATGAGCTTACCGGTCCAGATACCGACCCGCTGGGGGAGGATAACCCGCTCCTGTTCAGTACCGGTCCCCTCACCGGGACCATGATCCCGACGAACGGCCGGTACACGGTGAGCGCCCGGTCGCCGCTGACGGGCATTCTGGGGGACGGGAACGCGGCCGGGTTCTGGGCGCCGGAGCTGAAATACGCCGGCTTCGACACCATCGCTATCACCGGCCGGGCCGAAAAGCCGGTTTATCTTTGGATCCATAACGGCCGGGTGGAGATCCGGGCGGCGGAGAGCCTCTGGGGGAAAGACACCTGGGAGGCGACGGCGGCCCTGCAGGCGGTGCTGGGGGCTGACGCCCAGGTGGCGGTGATCGGGCCAGCCGGGGAGCACCGGGTAAAATACGCCTGTATCATCAACAACCTGGGGCGGGCGGTAGGCCGGACCGGCATGGGCGCGGTCATGGGGGCAAAACGTTTGAAATCGGTCGCCGTGCGGGGGACGCTGCCGGTGGCGGTGGCCCACCCGGCGGAGCATAGGCAGGTCGTAGACGAGATGCTCCGGCATATCTACGCCGCGCCCGGTTACCTGATGCGCTCCCGCTATGGGACGACTGCGATAACGGATGTCTACCTGCGGCTGGGAACCCTGCCGGTGAACAACGCGCAGGCGGGCAGCAGCGCCGAGGCAGTCGCGCTCACGGCGGACCGGGTGGCGGCGCACACCCAGGGATTGAAAGCTTGCTTTGCCTGCCCCATCCACTGCAGCCGCTTTACCCGGGTGGAAAGCGGCGCCGGCGGTGAAGGTCCGGAGTACGAGACCATCGTCGCCCTGGGGGCCCGGTGCGGCAACTACGATCTGCCGTCTGTGATAAAAATGAATCAGCTGGCGAACCGGCTGGGGCTGGATACGATCTCGGCCGGCGGGGTTATTTCTTTCCTGATGGAGTGCCGGCAGCGCGGATTGGTGGGCCCGGAGCAGACGGATAATCTGGATTTGACCTGGGGCAACCACGCGGCGATGGCGGAGCTTCTGCCCAAAATCGCGTACCGGGAGGGGTGCGGCGATTGGCTGGCAGAAGGAGTGCGTTCTCTCTCCCGGGACATCCCGGGGTCGGCGGATTTTGCCATCCATGTTAAAGGCCTGGAGACGGCGGAGCAGGAGCCCCGGGGGATGAAAGCCTGGGGCCTGGGTTGGGCGGTCTCCAGCCGGGGCGGGGACCATTTGCGGGCCTTTCCCCTGGCGGAGACGACCTGGACGAAGGAAGAAGCCCGGCGGGTATTCGGGTCGGAGCAGGTGGCCGACCCCACCGGCTACGCCGGCAAAGACCGCCTGGTGAAGTGGTCAGAAGAGGTGAGCGCGGTCACCGATTCGCTGGAGCTGTGCAAGTTTTGCCAGATGGCGCTGACCGTGCCCCTGGAGCTGACCGCCCGGGCGCTGTGGACGGTGACCGGCTGGGAGGCGGGCGCGGCGGACCTGCTCACCATCGGGGAGAGAATCGTGAACCTGGAGCGGATGTACAATGGGCGACTGGGCCTGGGGAGGGCGGACGACCGGCTGCCGGGGCGGTTTGCGGAGCCTCTGACCGGTGGGGTTTTCCCGGGGCAAACCTTTGACTTAGGGCAGATGCTGGGGCCGTATTACCGGGCCCGGGGCTGGGACGAGGCGACCGGCTACCCGAGGCGGGAGAAGCTGGAGGAACTGGGACTTGGGTTTACTGTACCGGATTTGGGCGGAAGCCGAAGCTAAAACAGAGGGGGCGAAGGGATGCAGACACTGATCAAAAATGCGCAGATTCTGACCATGGATGACCGGATGACGGCCTACGAGAACGGGGTAATCGAGATTACCGACGGGAAAATCAGTTATGTGGGTGAGCACAGCACCCACGCC
>CAZHIT010000041.1:0-6068 GCA_964533125.1 uncultured Candidatus Sumerlaeota bacterium | reverse complement strand
GCGGGCAAGCTGGTCACCCCCGGGCTGTACAATGCCCACACCCATTCCCCGTCCAACGTCATCAAAGCCGTCTACGATCTAGCTTTCCACGCCATCGGGATGTGGTATATCCACGCCTGGACGGTCAACCGGACCCCGGAAGAGATCTATACCAGCACCCTGCTCGGGTGTATGGAGATGCTCAAGACCGGGACTATCGGCTGCATCGACCACTCGCCCGTGACCGGTTCCATCGACCATCTGCCGGGTGGGGGAACGGACATCGACCCCATCGCGGAGGCTTATCTCCAGGCCAAAATGAAGGCAACGATTGCGATCAGCGTCACCGACCACGAGTATGCGGATATCATCCCGGTAGACAAGTCCCGGGTCGACGCGGATCTGACGGAGCGGATTAACGCCTGCTTTAAGAAGCCCTATCCGGTCGCGGAGACAATGGAGATGGTCCGAAGCTCCATCCGCAGGTGGCACGGGTGCCAGGGCAAACTGCAGGTGGCGCCAGGGCCCACCTCGCCGATGCGCTGCTCCCAGGAGTTGCTGAAGGAGGTCAAAGCGGCGGCGGACGAGTACAACGTCGGGATTCACACTCATCTGCTGGAGAGCAAAGCGCAGCAGGAAATCTCCCAGCGCCGGTACGGCAAGACGATGGTGGGGATGCTGGATGATTTGGGGTTCCTGAACGAAAAACTGTCCTGTGCCCACACGGTCTGGGTCACCCCGGAGGATATCGAGCGGCTGGGTGCGAGGAAGGTCTCCATCGTCCACAATATCGGGAGCAACCTGCGGGGCTCCGCCGGTATCTCGCCCATCTATAAGCTGATGCGGGCCGGCTGCAACATCGCGCTCGGGGCCGACGGTTCGAGCAGCAACGGGAGTCAGAATATGTTTACCCTGACGCGACTGGCCTTGGTGGCGCACCGGATCGGCGAGCCGGACATGGATAAGTGGCTTTCTACCCGCGACATTATGCGCATCGTCACCCGGGGCGGGGCCCAGGCGGCGCTGCGGGCGGAGACCTCGGGCACGATTGAGGCGGGGAAACAGGCGGACCTGGTGCTGTTTGACTTAGACTCGCCCTGGCTGACGCCCATGAACGAACCCTACCACCTGCTGGCCTGGTGCGAAAACGGCGCCTCGGTGGATACGGTGCTCATCGACGGCGAAGTGGTGGTGGAGCGGGGGAAGGTCCTGGCCTTCGACGAGGATCAGGTGAAGCGGGACGCCCGGGAAATGGTGCGGGCCATCCCGGTGCGAAACAAGGAAATCTTCCGGGTGATCGATGAGCTGACCCCGATTCTGCGGGAAGAGCACCTGAAGCGGTTTGCTGGTAAGTAGGACCGGCTATAGCGATTCTCGCCGGCCGCAAAGAAAGATATGGATCAGTAATGAAGGAGGGGGAGCCAGGCATGGAGAAAATTGACCTGAAGGTGACCCTGAAAGATTTGTATACGGCCTCGTCAAAAGAACCGAAGATCGTGACTGTACCACAACTGAACTACCTGATGGTGGACGGAACCGGCGACCCGAACACCGCGCCGGCTTATGCGGCGGCGATCGAAGCCTTGTACAGCGTCGCCTACACCGCGAAGTTTGCGCTCAAACGCAGTGGGGCGGGGGATTATGCGGTGATGCCGCTGGAGGGTCTGTGGTGGGTGGAGGATATGCGGGAGTTCAGCATCCTGGCCAAAGACGAGTGGCTGTGGACGGCGATGATTTTGCAGCCGGAAGCGGTGACGGAAGAAGTCTACCTGGCCGCCAAAGCTGGCGCTCAGAAGAAGAAAGCTTTGCCGGCCCTGCCGGGTTTGCGACTGGCCGGAATGAGCGATGGTCTGTCGGCCCAGATCATGCACCTCGGGCCCTTTGCAGCCGAAGGCCCGACGATCGAAAAACTGCATCAGTTTATTAGGGAGCAGGGGTACACCATGAACGGGAAGCACCGGGAGATTTATCTGAGTGATTTCCGCCGCACCGCGCCGGAAAAACTGCGGACGATCATCCGGCAGCCGATTCGCCCGGCGGATCAATAAGGCCGGGCAGGAACAGCACTGATACCATAAAGCAGAGGAGACGAAGAATGAAGGCAGTGATCATCGGCGGGGTGGCCGGGGGCGCGAGCGCAGCCGCCCGCTTGCGGCGTCTGGACGAAAAATGCGAGATCATCCTGGTGGAGCGGGGGGAGCATATTTCCTTTGCCAACTGCGGCCTGCCCTATTATGTGGGCGAAGTAATCAAGGAAAAAGAAAAACTGCTCGTTCAGACACCGGCGGCGATGCGGCAGCGGTTTAGGTTGGATGTGCGGGTGTGGTCGGAGGTTACCGCCATCGACCCGGCTGCCAGGGAAGTGACCATCACCGATTTGCGGCAAAGACGGACCTACCGGGAAACCTACGATAAGCTGGTGATTTCGACCGGCGCCGCGCCCATCCGGCCGGCCATCGCCGGGATCGATGGCGACCATGTTTTTGCCCTCCGCAATATCCCGGACACTTATCGGATCAAGGACTATGTGGACGAGCGGCAACCGAAGAGCGCGGTGGTGGTCGGCGGCGGATTTATTGGTTTAGAACTAGCGGAAAACCTCCACGCCCGGGGGATCAAGGTCACCATCGTCGAGCTGGCGAACCAATTGGCCGGGGCGGTGGACTACGAAATGGCGGCGCTGGTGCACGCCCACCTCCGGGAACAGGGAGTGGACTTCCGCCTGGAAGACGGAGTTACCGCCATCGTGCCCGGCGAAGGCGAAAGTAAGGTGGAGCTGAAGAGCGGTCGGTCGGTCCCAGCGGCGATGGTGGTGCTGGGGATTGGCGTGCGTCCGGAAAGCAGTCTCGCGGCGGCGGCGGGTCTCACGCTCGGGCCAACCGGCGGGATTAAGGTGGACCGGTACCTGAGAACCTCGGCGCCGGACATCTATGCCGTCGGGGATGTGGTGGAAGTGGAGGACTTCGTCAGCGGGCGGCCGGTGCTGCTGCCCCTGGCCGGACCGGCCAACAAGATGGGCAGGATTGCGGCCAACAACATCGCCGGTTACCCGGAAGAGTACACCGGGACCCAGGGGACGGCAGTGATGAAGGTATTTGACCTGACCGTGGCCTGCACCGGCAACAGTGAAAAGATGCTGAAGCGGTACGGGGTACCCTACGCGAAGTCGTATACCCATTCGGCCTCCCACGCCGGTTATTATCCCGGCTCCTCGCTGATTTCGCTCAAGCTGCTGTATCAGCCGGAGACCGGTAAGGTCCTCGGGGCGCAGGCGGTGGGCAGCAGCGGGGTGGAAAAAAGAATCGATGTAATCGCCACGGCCATTCGGGCGGGGATGACGGTGTCTGATCTGGAACGGCTGGAGCTGTCGTACGCGCCACCGTATTCCTCGGCCAAAGACCCGGTGAATATGGCCGGTTATGTGGCCACGAACATCATGAAGGGCGACCACCGGGTGATCCATTGGGACGAAATCGCCGGGCTCGACCCGGCGCAGACACTGATCGTGGATGTGCGCACCCCGGAGGAGCACGAGGCCGGGACGATCCCCGGGGCGGTGAATATTCCGGTGGATACCCTGCGGGAGCGTTTGGGTGAGCTGCCGCGGGAGAAAGAGATTGTCGTTTTCTGCCGGGTGGGCCTGCGCGCTTATCTGGCCTACCGGATTCTGGTCCAAAACGGGTTTGGTGCAGTCCGCAATCTCAGTGGCGGCTGGCTGACTTATGCGCCGGCAGTCTCCAGGTGAGCGGTAACGGATGAGCGCCGGGACTTAAGGATCTGACTTGGCGCCGGGATGTATGAGTTTTGGCTCGGTTCTGTGATACGGTTCGTTATGACCGGGGCGGGTTTAGGCGGCGGCCGAATGGGAAAAGTAAGTCCAGGTGAGGCAATGATCTGTGCGGGTGGGGCAGTATCTATCCCGAAGATGAAAGGCGGGGTGAACCATGGCGGCAGCGGGAGGACCTCCGACCAAAGAGAAAAGCCCGAAACAAGGCTTCCTGGCGACGGCCTGGGGAGCGTTTTTGGACCCGGCGGTCCAGACGCGGCAAAAGGTTCTGGTCGTCGCCGCTTTGTTGTATCTGTTCAGCCCCTTTGACTTCATCCCGGACCTGTTCCCGGTGGGTTTTGGCGATGACCTGGTGGCCGTGTTAACGGGGATCCGGTCGCTGGTCGGGATGATGCGGCAGCACCGGTTAAACGAGGCCGGGCGCAAGCGGGGCGACCCGGGCGGAACAGGGCCGGTCATTGATATCTGAGGCGGCTCCAGGCGTGCCGGCAGTTAAATATCCGGCCGGCGGCGGGGGCAAAGGTGCGGGTGATTACCATCTGTACCGGAGGGAGAAAAGCGATGGGTGAGTTCAGCCGGATTAAACAGATCTTCCTCGATTTGGACGGGACCCTGTACTTTAAGGGAAAACTGATCCCCGGTGCAGCCGAGGCCGTGGCGGATCTGCGGGGGATGGGGTATGGCCTGCTGTTTTTGACCAACACCGATTCGGTCCCGGCCGAGCGGGTCCGGGAGCGGATTGAG
Organism: uncultured Candidatus Sumerlaeota bacterium; assembly: GCA_964533125.1. Taxonomy (GTDB): domain Bacteria; phylum Bacillota; class SLNR01; order SLNR01; family JBMNPB01; genus CAZHIT01. The sequence goes on along the minus strand of CAZHIT010000041.1, from coordinate 1,558 downwards.
GCTTTCGGCATCCGGGTGCAGCCGGGCGAGGTCTTCAGCCCGGTGGAAGCGGCTCTCGATTTTATGGCCGGGAAGCCGGGCAGGACCGGCTATTGTCTGGTGGCGGCGGCGCTCCGGCCGGTGTTTGCTGAACTAACCCAAAACAGCACGAACCCGGATTACCTGATTATCGGGGATATGCGGGACAGCGGGTCTTACGCGGAATTGAACCAGGCGTTCCGGCTAATTATGGGCGGGGCGGCCATGCTGGCGCTCAGCCGGGGGCGGCACTATTATGCGGCGGATGGACCCTGCTTGGATACGGGCGCCTTCGTTTCCCTGTTTGAGTTCGCGAGTGGCCAGCCGGCCGTGGTTTTGGGCAAGCCCTCCCGCTCCTATATGGATTTGGCCCTGGCCCGCTGCGGCGCCCGGCCGGAGGAGGTCCTTGTCGTAGGGGATGACCCGGAGGTGGATCTCCCGGCGGCGGCCATTATCGGGGCGACCGGGGCCCTGGTGCGCACCGGCGGGGGCAGTACCTGGCAGCCGGGCGCGGGAGGCAGCCAACCGGACCTGATCATAGCGTCCATCGCCGAACTGCCTTCGGTGCTGCGGCGATAAACAATGTAATTTTGCCAGCGGTTCAGAGTGGATCTGAGCCGCTTTTTTTGTGGGAAGAATAACCCGAACTAACCGGCCGCGGGTGTATAAATCGTTTGGCAGAGGACAAAATAGGGGGGAAAATGTGAGGAGGTGTTGATTTGCCACTAACCAACAAGGAAAAGACGATGCTCCAGGATCAGAAGAACCACGAAACTCTCTGTGTCCAGAAGTACCATCATTATGCCGGAGAGGTGCAGGACCCGCAGCTGAAGCAGTTGTTCAATACCCTGGCCGGTAAGGAACAGCAGCACTACAACACGATTGAACAGATTCTAAACGGTCAGGTCCCGAGTATGTCCGCCGGCGGCCAGCAGGCGGGTGGGCAAGCGGCGGGCGGCCAGCAGGCTTCGGCCGGCAGCCAGTACGCCCAGTCCAGCAAGTCCAGCCAAGCCGCGAACTCGAGCGACGCTTTCTTCTGCCAGGACATGCTTTCGACCGAGAAGTTCGTCTCGGGGACGTACGACACGACGATTTTTGAGTGCACCGACCCGATGATCCGCCAGTCCCTAAACCATATCCAGAAGGAAGAACAGCAGCACGGCGAGCAGATCTTCCAGTACATGCAAAGCAAGGGTATGTATAACGTTAAGTAGGGCGGAGGAGCGGAGCTTCCTCCGCTCTCCGGTTTCACTGGCGGCAGACCCCCGACGGCTTAGATCCTTGGCCCCGTCAGCCTGGTTCATCAGCCGGAGTCTGGGTCAGGGCGGCGGGAAACGCCGGCGGCAACGCTAAGAATTAACACAAAATACCAGCAGAAGTTTGGCATAGGAACAACGAAAATGCACAAGATAATGACGCAATCAATCCACTAGAGAAAGGAGGGGTACAGGTGGCAAAATTACAGAGTTTGAAGAGCTCCGTCGAGAATCAGCTCGGAATCAAAGCCAATGCAGATACCCCTGCCCGGCAGTGTGGAGCT